>NZ_JAKUFT010000034.1:0-52669 GCF_022663605.1 Bacillus cereus group sp. BfR-BA-01379 | reverse complement strand
ATTGTTCCTTCACATACTTGGCATACGATTGTTCCCATTTTTCATTTCCCCCTAAGTTTATGGTCCTAAAAACTTTTAGCTGTCCATTTCCTATCAATTATTGGGCTTTTGTATGCTCTGTGTGCTCACATCCGCAAGATCCACATTTCCCGTAAAGTACCGTTACTTTCTCATCCTCGAAGTGTGCAATTGTACCTTCACAATCTTGACATACGATCGTTCCCATTTTTCATTTCCCCCTAAGTTTATAATCCCAAAAACTTTTGTAACCGCTTAACTTTCTGTCTTTATTTTAATATGTTATACTTTTTACGTCAATAGGTTTTTAGTATAACACATTAAATATTTTCAATTTAAATTAGTATGCGTTATTCAAACAAAAAAACAGCCATATTTATACGTACGACTGTTTTACATTAATTATTCTTCATATTCCGCATGCAAAGAAGTAGATGGGACTAAAAATTTAAAAAACTGAGCTAACTCTGCTGCTTCCTCTTCTGATCCTAATTTAAAAACTTCCTGTATATGTTGCACATTTTCTACATCATCTCGTCCAAGTAAGGTAGACCTTCCTGTTTGCATGCAAACAATGAGCGGCTTTCCAAAAAACATATTTGTATAAATAACACCAAAATCATAACGAGTATCATATGTCATAAACCCCAAAAATCGTACCTTCACACTTTCATGCTCATCATACAATTTTTCAAACATCGGTTTCCACCTTTCTACATCACCTTTCATTAGTATATTAAACAAAAAAAGGAATACTCCTTTTAATTGTCAAAAAATTCAGTAGGATGTAAAATGATGGTATTCTACTAAGTTAGGGGGAACTTATATGCAACATGCCTTTATTACGCTTGTACCTAAATCTAATCAACAATCTGTTTCAATAGATGATATAAAACAACTTTTTCAGTACTATAAAACAGTTACTTCCAAAACTGGTGTCCAAATTAATTACGCTTATACAAATACCGCTTTTCCTTATGAAATTTTAGATACATCAGCAACAACATTAAAACTACAATCTACTCACGATCGATATGACTCCATTTATGTTGGTGTTGGTATAGAAAAGGAACAATCTTTTATTCAGATTTCTTTACCACCTAATGCAACATTCGGTGATAAAGGAAAAGCAAATGAGTTTTGCCGTTTTCTAGCGAAGAAATTAGAAGGAGAGTTACAATTATTTAATGGAAGAACAATGTATTTCTATAAACGTTAATTTAAAGAATAGAAAATATGATTAAGAAAAGTATGCAATTTGAACACGTAAGGAATAAAGCCTGCTTTCTGATGTGCAATACAAAATATGCAATCACATATGCTAAATAAAGGAATACAAAAAATAGAATAACTTTGTAATGCAACTTATCACCATTTGACAATGATAATACAACAGAAAAACCACTCCATAATAAAAAATGATAAAATATAACATGTAATATTCTCATGGAATCTTCTCCTTTGACATGCTCTATTTTATTAATATATGGAATTATGTTTGAATCAATTACATATTATACGAAAGCATATATACAGCTTTTGAATTCATATATGTTTTACCGATTCATTTAAAGTATTATATATTCATTCGACAAGTACATATAAAGACCTTGCAAGCCATTTTATTAAAATAAAAAATAGCCCATCTCTTTAAATAAGAGATGGGCTATTTTCATTACTTAAATTATTTTACAATGTGAATTGGCATTCCAAGAGCAACTTCAGCTGCTTCCATTGTGATTTCACCTAATGTTGGGTGAGCATGGATTGTTTGAGCGATATCTTCTGCAGTCATTCCTGCTTCGATAGCTAAACCAATCTCAGAGATAATATCAGAAGCGCCTGCACCTGCAACTTGAGCACCTACAAGAAGACCATCTTCTTTACGTGTTACAAGTTGTAGGAAACCGTCAGTGCTGTTTAATGATAACGCACGACCGTTAGCAGCGAATGGGAACTTAGATACAGCTACTGTCATTCCTGCTTCTTCAGCTTGTTTCTTAGTGTAACCAACAGATGCTAATTCTGGATCAGTGAAGCATACTGCAGGAATTCCGATGTAATCGATTGCTGATGCATGGCCACTAATTGCTTCAACAGCTACTTTACCTTCGTAAGAAGCTTTGTGAGCTAATGGTGGTCCAGGAACGATATCACCGATTGCATAGATGTTTGGTACGTTTGTACGACATTGCTCATCGATTTCGATGATGCCGCGGTCAGTCATTTTAACTCCAACTTGCTCAAGACCGATTTCTTGAGTGTTTGGACGACGACCTACAGTTACTAATACGTAATCTGCTTCTACAGTTTGGATTTCACCTTTAACTTCAAAGCTAACTTTTACGCCAGTTTCTGTTTCTTCAACGCCTTTAGCCATAGCTTTTGTATGGATATTTACGTTACCTTTCTTTTGAAGAGCACGTTTAACAACAGAGCTCATAGCTTTTTCGAAACCAGCTAAGATTTCGTCGCCAGCTTCTACTACAGTAACTTCTGTACCGAAGTTAGCATATGCAGTACCTAATTCCATACCGATGTAACCGCCGCCGATTACAACAAGTTTTTTAGGGATTTCAGGTAAGCTTAAAGCGCCTGTAGAGTTGATAACACGTTTAGAGTATTTGAATCCAGGAATTTCGATTGGTGTAGAACCAGTTGCAAGAACAGCATTTTTAAACGTGTAAGTTTGAGCTGCATCTTCAGTCATTACGCGTAATGTGTTAGCATCTACGAAGTAAGCTTCACCGCGAATGATTTCAACTTTGTTACCTTTAAGAAGGCCTTCAACACCGCCAGTTAATTTCTTAACTACGCCGTTTTTCCATTCTTGAACTTTTGTAAAGTCAACTTTTACGTTCTCTGCAGTGATACCCATGTCATCAGAATGCATTGCATTCTCATAACGATGACCTGCATTGATTAACGCTTTTGAAGGAATACATCCAACGTTTAAGCATACGCCACCAAGGTTAGCTTTTTCAATGATTGCTACCTTTTGACCTAATTGTGCTGCACGAATTGCCGCAACGTATCCACCAGGACCTGCACCAACAACGACTGTATCTAATTCAATTGGGAAATCTCCTACTACCATTGTTATTACGCCTCCATTACTAATAATTGTGGGTCATTCAATAGACGTTTAATTTGGTTTAATGCTTTTTGAGCAGTTGCGCCGTCAATTAAACGATGGTCAAAGCTTAGAGATAATGCTAATACTGGAGCTGCAACGATTTCACCGTTTTTCACAACTGGTTTTTCAGCGATACGGCCGATACCAAGGATTGCTACTTCTGGGTGGTTGATAACTGGAGTGAACCATTGTCCACCTGCAGAACCAATGTTTGTGATTGTGCAAGAAGCACCTTTCATTTCAGCCGGAGCTAAACGACCATCACGTGCTTTACCAGCAAGATCATTGATCTCGTTAGAAATAGTGAAGATAGACTTGCGATCTGTATCTTTAACAACTGGTACTAATAGACCTTTGTCTGTATCAGCTGCGATACCGATGTTGAAGTAATGTTTATGAACTACTTCTTGAGAAGCATCATCTAAAGAAGTGTTTAACATTGGGTATTCACGTAATGCAGATGTTAAAGCTTTAACAACGTATGGAAGGTAAGTTAATTTAATACCTTTGTCAGCTGCAACAGCTTTAAACTTCTTACGGTGAGCAACAAGCTCAGTTACATCAACTTCATCCATTAATGTTACGTGAGGAGCTGTATGCTTAGAGTTAACCATTGCTTTTGCAATCGCTTTACGGATACCACTCATTTTCTCACGAGTTTCTGGATATTCACCAGCTGGGATTGGTTGTGCTTTTGGTGCTTCTTCTTTCGCTGCTGCTGGAGTAGCTTCTACTGCTGCTGGAGCCTCAGTTGCTGCTACTGCTTGTCCACCATTTGCAAATGCATCGATGTCAGCTTTAACGATACGGCCGTTCTTACCAGAACCAGCTACTTTATGGATGTCTACGCCGTTTTCACGAGCATATTTACGAACAGACGGCATAGCGATTACGCGCTCATTTACTACTTCTGCAGTTGCTGCTGGAGTAGCTTCCGCTGCCGGAGCTTCTACTGCTGCTTCTTCAGCTTTTGGAGCTTCGTCATGATCGTCACCTTTAAATTTAAGGTTTTCGTATCCAGGAGCATCAAATTTAATTAATGTATCTCCTACAATTGCAACTGTTCCTTCTTCTACAAGTACTTCAAGTACTTTACCTTTAACAGGAGAAGGGATTTCTACTACTGCTTTATCATTTTGTACTTCAAGAAGTACATCGTCTTCGTTTACTTCATCGCCTGGTTTAATAAACCATTTTACGATTTCACCTTCGTGGATACCTTCACCGATATCTGGTAGTTTAAATTCAAATGCCACGGAATTCAGCCCCCTGATTCATTTCATTATTATGGAATATGTACAAAAGAAACCAGCATGTGCTGATTTCTTTTGCACATGAAAAGCTAAAAATTAGAAGTTCATTACTTTGTTAACAGCTTCAACAATATCTTTATGGTTTGGTAACCATACGCTCTCAGCTTGAGAGAATGGGAATACTGTATCAGCAGCTGCAACACGTACAACTGGAGCTTCTAAGTTTAAGATTGCACGGTCGTTAATTTCCGCTACAACGTTAGCTGCAATACCAGCTTGTTTTTGTGCTTCTTGAACTACAACTACGCGGCCTGTTTTTTCAACAGAAGCGATGATTGTTTCGATATCTAATGGTTGAACTGTACGTAAGTCAACAACCTCTAAAGAGATACCTTCTTTTTCAAGTTCTTCAGCAGCTTTTAATGCAGCGTGAACCATAGCACCGTAAGCGATAACAGATACATCTGTACCTTCACGTTTGATATCAGCTTTACCTAAATCAATTGTGTATTCGCCTTCTGGTACATCTTGACGGAATGAACGGTACAATTTCATATGCTCTAAGTAAATAACTGGATCGTTGTCACGAATCGCAGAGATTAAAAGACCTTTTGCATCGTATGGAGTAGATGGAATAACAACTTTTAGACCAGGTTGTTGAGCCACTAATCCTTCTAAGCTATCAGCATGTAGTTCAGGAGTATGAACACCGCCACCGAATGGAGAACGAACTGTTACTGGAGCAGTCCAACGTCCACCAGAACGGTAACGCATACGAGCTAATTGACCAGAAATTGAATCCATTACTTCAAAAACGAAACCGAAGAATTGGATTTCTGGAACTGGACGGAAACCTTCTAATGCAAGTCCAACTGCAAGTCCACCAATACCAGACTCTGCAAGTGGAGTATCCATTACACGATCTTCACCGAATTCAGCTTGTAAACCTTCAGTAGCACGGAATACACCGCCGTTTACACCAACGTCTTCACCAAACACAAGTACGTTAGGGTCATTTTTCATTTCAACGCGTAAAGCATCAGTGATTGCTTGAATCATTGTCATTTGAGCCATGGCTTACTTCGACTCCTTTTCTTTGTAAATTTCATATTGTTCAGCTAAGTTGTAAGGCATTTTTTCGTACATGATTTCCATTAAATCAGTGACTTTTTGTTTTGGAGCTTGGTCAGCCTTAGCAATTGCTTGTTTGATATCTTCTTTTGCTTCTTCGATTACTTTCTCTTCAACTTCTTGAGACCATAGGCCTTTGTTTTCTAAGAATGTACGGAAGCGTACGATTGGATCTTTTTGTTCCCATTCGTTCTCGATATCTTTTGTACGGTAACGAGTTGGGTCATCACCAGCCATTGTATGTGGACCGTAACGGAATGTTAAAGTCTCGATTAAAGTAGGGCCTTCGCCGTTTACTGCACGCTCACGAGCGAAAGCAGTTGCTGCGTATACAGCTAATGGATCCATACCGTCTACTTGAATTCCGTAAATACCTGCTGCTACTGCTTTTTGTGCTACAGTTTTAGCTGCAGATTGCTTTTCTACTGGAGTAGAGATTGCATAACGGTTGTTTTGTACAACGAAGATTGCTGGAGCTTTGAATGCACCCGCAAAGTTCATACCTTCGTAGAAGTCACCTTGTGAAGCACCACCGTCACCAGTGTAAGTAATTGCAACAGATTTTTTACCACGTAGTTTCATACCTAACGCAACACCAGCAGTTTGGATGATTTGCGCACCGATAATGATTTGTGGAGCAAGTGCATTTACATTCTCAGGCATTTGGTTACCCATGAAATGTCCACGAGAGAATAAGAATGCTTGGTATAATGGTAAACCGTGCCATACTAATTGTGGCACATCACGATATCCTGGTAAGATGAAATCTTCTGCTTCAAGTGCGAAATGACTTGCTAATTGAGAAGCCTCTTGTCCAGCTGTTGGTGCGTAGAAACCTAAACGTCCTTGACGGTTTAAAGAAATAGAACGTTGATCTAGTACGCGAGTATACACCATACGGCGCATTAATTCTTTTAATTGATCATCAGATAATTCAGGCATAGCTGCTTCATTCACAACTTCGCCTTTTTCATTTAAAATTTGTAATGTCTCAAATTGAGCTGCGATAGCTTTCATTTGCTCATCAACATTAAATAGGGTCTTTTTTGTTTTAGTACCCATTCCGTTCACCTCTTCCTCTCTTGAACCATATTCTGAAACGCTTTCACTATCTATTAGCTAGACTGAAAACGCAACAATGTAAACCAACAAATTTATCTGTCGGTTGAGAATAATTTTGTGTACCTAACAATCTGTACTAATGTTTTTTCAGAAACATATTAATACAATCTTGATCACGTTTTTTAGTTTACAACTATTCTAATTACGATGTCAATTACTTTGAATACGTTTTTTTATAAATAATCTGCAGGTTTCTTCTACACAAACGTGTTTTTATTTTTCACATCTGTATTAGTAAGCATTAACCTGCTGTTATATTATTCCCTTTTTAACTTGTTTTTTCTCTTAGAATAATATGTAAACGATTTAATTCTCTTTAGTTTTTCTCTCTTCTTAACAAAAATATACAAACTCTTCTTCCTTTTATAGGTAATTACCCATACATTTCTACTCTTCCCTCCATACATTATAGTAACCGCAATATTAGCGGGAAATGATAAAGGAGGTCATCTCATGTACGGATACTCATATTGCTATCCAACTTGTTCATATCCTTCCTACGGTTATGGAGATTCTTGTGGTGGGTCTGGACGCGGCTTCGCCTTAATCGTTGTGTTGTTTATTCTTTTAATTATCGTTGGTGCTGCTTGCATTCGCTAATGTAAAATGAAACAACTATGGAAAGAAACAGACGGCTTTGCCGTCTGTTTCTTTATTACATACATAAGTATTCTATAGTAAAACGCTTTCCAAAGCGCTTCCCTACTTGTCGATGACTTTTTTCATCTCCTTTGGTAGACTAAAGAAGAAAGGAGAGATTACATATGCTTACAATGAAAGATGTCATTCGCGAAGGAGATCCTATTTTGCGAAACGTTGCAGAAGAGGTATCAATGCCGGCGAACGAAGAAGATACAACTGCCCTTAAAGAAATGATTGAATTTGTAATCAATAGCCAAGATCCTGAAATGGCTGAAAAATATAGTTTACGCCCTGGAATCGGATTAGCTGCTCCGCAAATCGGTATTTCAAAGAAAATGATTGCGGTTCACGTAACAGATACGGACGGTACATTATATAGTCATGCATTATTCAACCCAAAAATCATTAGTCATTCTGTTGAACGTACATTTTTACAAAGTGGGGAAGGCTGTCTATCAGTAGACCGCGAAGTACCTGGTTATGTCCCTCGTTACACAAGAATTACAGTGAAAGCAACATCTATCAACGGCGAAGAAGTAAAATTACGTTTAAAAGGTTTACCAGCAATCGTATTTCAACATGAGATTGACCATTTAAATGGTGTCATGTTCTATGACCACATTAATAAAGAAAATCCATTTGCTACTCCTGATCATTCAAAACCTCTAGAGCGATAATAAAAAAAGGCGGGAGTAAATCTTCCGCCTTTTTTTATATGAAATGGGTTCCATATTCACTTATAGCAATCCAGCCCATTTTAAGCCATGATATATGCCGTCTTCACTAACATCCTTTGTCACATGATTTGCAAGTTTTTTCAAGTCTTCATGACCGTTCCCCATCACAATACCTGTCCCAACTGCTTCAATCATTTCTAAATCATTTAAGCCATCTCCAAATGCATACACTTGTTCACGGTTAAATCCTAATTTTTCAATGAATTTCTCAATTCCTTTTGCCTTCGAACCACCATTTGGAATAATATCCATTGAATATGCATGCCAGCGAATAAAATGAAAGTCTGGATACTGATTAATAAACTTTTCCTCTTCATTCACTTCACAGAAAAGAAGCGTTTGATAAATATTACGTTTCTCATAGAAATCAGGTTCATATGCCGGATGCTCAAAATTTAAGCTTCCAAAACCTTCTTTCACATAATCATGGTATTCCACTGATGCTCTCATTTCTTGATGATCAAGATATACAAGTGGATATCCTTCTTGTTTTGCAAATTGAGTAAACTTATGTAAGGCAGCTGGATGTAACGGGTTATTAAATACTACCTCATCTTCAAATACAACGTACTGTCCATTAAAGCTAACATAATTGTGTATATTGAGTTCCTCACGAATATCTTCAAACATAAATGGCGCACGTCCTGTCGCAATTGCTACATGCACACCTTTTTCTTGTAAATGTCTTACTGCATCTCGTGTAGATTGCGGAATCTTCTTATCATGATCTAATAATGTTCCATCAATATCAAAAAAGACAATTTTATCATTCATTTGTCAAAATCCTTTCTGTTACTCTATATTCCTATTTTGATTATCGCTTTTCAAATTCTAAAAAAAAGTATAACATATTAAACATCTGTGAAGAAAGCGTTCACTTTCTGACCTTTTTTATAAAACCTGCATATATATATTAGTAAAAAATGTGGATACTTGTTCGTATGAATTTTCTTTTCTATTCTTTCTCATACTATACCTATAACTAACGGCTACTAATCGTTACTATAGAATAACTTTCCCTGTATGAGAAAGGACAAGATTCAACATTCACTTTTGTCTTCTTTCTTATATCGGAGACGGAGTTTTCACTAGTAATATGCATGTTTAAAATAAGGAAAGGAAGGAGTAATCATGCTGAAGAAGCTGAAGAAAAAGCTCAAGCGTTATTTAAAAGATCTAGTCCGTAAAAAGACAATCGCTTAAATTGTGCCCATTTCGGGCTTTTTCTTCATTCTCATTCGAAAAAACATGAAAATCGTGACTGTTTGCTTTATAATAAGTAACAGATAATGCAAAACATAGACAAGGAGAGGTTTTCCAAATGATTTTTAAAGTATTTTATCAAGACAAAATGACTGAGGTTCCAGTACGTGAAAATACAAAAGTTTTATATTTAGAGGCTACGTCTGAAAAGGATGTTCGTAAGAAATTAAATAAGTTCGCATATAATATCGAGTTCGTTCAGTCTGTTACTGGTGCTCATCTTGAATATGAAAAAGAAAACGCTGATTTAACATTAGCGGAAATCGTATAGTCATATGAAATTTCTAAAGAATGATCAGGCTGCCGTTTTTGCTTTAGGTGGACTTGGTGAAATCGGTAAAAATACATATGCTGTTCAATTTCAAGATGAAATTATTATTATTGATGCTGGAATTAAATTTCCAGAAGACGAACTCCTCGGAATCGATTATGTAATACCAGATTACACTTATTTTGTGCGAAACGAAGATAAAATTAAAGGATTATTCATTACACATGGTCACGAAGATCATATCGGTGGAATTCCTTACTTATTACGTCAAGTAAATATCCCGATTTATGGCGGGAAATTAGCAATTGCGCTAATCAAAAACAAATTAGAAGAGCACGGATTACTTCGTAAAGCAAAACTTTATGAAATTCAAGAAGATGATGTTATTAAATTTAAAAAGACATCTGTTTCCTTCTTCCGTACAACTCACAGTATCCCAGATTCATACGGAGTTGTTGTGAAAACACCTCAAGGACAAGTTGTTCATACTGGTGATTTCAAATTTGATTTCACACCTGTTGGTGAACCAGCGGACTTAACAAAAATGGCTGAAATCGGAAAAGACGGTGTACTTTGTCTCTTATCTGACAGTACAAACAGTGAAGTTCCAAACTTTACAATGTCTGAGCGCCGTGTTGGTGATAGTATCCAAGATATTTTCCGCAAAGTAGAAGGTCGTATTATCTTCGCAACCTTTGCATCAAATATCCATCGTCTACAACAAGTTGTTGAAGCGGCTGTTGAAAACAATCGTAAAGTTGCTGTGTTCGGTCGCAGTATGGAAGCAGCGATTGAAATCGGACAAAACCTCGGTTATATTCGCTGTCCGAAAGATACATTCATAGATACATCTCAACTAAACCGCCTACCGGCTAATAAAGTTGTTATTTTATGTACAGGTAGTCAAGGTGAACCAATGGCAGCACTTTCACGTATTGCTAATGGTACTCATCGTCAAATTCAAATCATTCCTGGCGACACAGTTGTGTTCTCTTCTTCACCAATCCCTGGTAACACAATTAGTGTAAGCCGTACAATTAACATGTTGTATCGTGCTGGTGCTGATGTAATCCACGGAAAACTGTCAAACATTCATACGAGTGGGCACGGTGGACAAGAAGAACAAAAACTAATGCTTCGTCTAATTAAACCGAAGTATTTCATGCCAATTCATGGTGAATATCGTATGCAACGTATGCATATGAAATTAGCAAATGATTGTGGTATTCCAGAAGAAAACTGTTTCATCATGGATAATGGAGATGTTCTTGCTCTTCGTTCAGATGAAGCAAGCGTAGCTGGTAAAATACCATCTGGATCTGTCTATATTGACGGAAATGGTATTGGAGATATCGGTAATATCGTATTACGCGATCGTCGTATTCTTTCTGAAGAAGGCCTTGTTATTGTAGTTGTAAGCATTGATATGAAAGAGTTTAAAGTTGCAGCAGGACCTGATATTATCTCACGTGGTTTCGTGTATATGCGCGAAAGTAGTGATTTAATTAATGATGCTCAAACATTAATTACAACTCATTTAGAAAAAGTAATGGAGCGCAAAACAACACAATGGTCTGAAATTAAAAATGAAATTACAGACACATTAGCACCATTCCTATACGAGAAAACGAAACGTCGCCCAATGATTTTACCAATCATTATGGAAATATAAGAAAAAGGACAATACCTTCATGGTATTGTCCTTTTCTCTTATCTTAAAAAGTGTTTAAAACGATCTACTTCATCGTCATGACCAATTACAATTAATATATCTCCCGCTTGAATATTTTCCGTAGCTCGAGGAGATACAATAACTTCTTTGCCACGTTTAATTGCTACAATATTCAATCCAAACTTCGCGCGAATATCTAATTCGATTAAAGAATGACCATCAATTTTTTTATTTGCAATAATCTCTACAATACTATGCTCATCCGAAAGCTCAAGATAGTCTAACACATTACTTGATGCAATATTATTAGCAATCCTTTTTCCCATATCACGCTCTGGGTGCACAATGTGGTCTGCTCCTATTTTACTTAGCACTTTTTCATGGTAATCATTTTGAGCTTTTACAGTAATATTTTTTACACCTAACTCTTTCAGAATTAATGTTGTTAAAATACTTGAATTCAAATTATCTCCAATAGCAACGACTACATGATCAAAATTACGAATACCAAGACTTTTTAATACCATCTCATCTGTTGAATCTGCGATTACAGCATGTGAAGCTATATTTGCAAACTCATTTATTTTATCCTCATCTGAATCAATTGCCATTACTTCCATACCTAATTGAGCGAGTTCTCGGCAAATACTTCCACCAAAACGTCCAAGCCCAATAACAGCAAATTCTTTCTCTTTTTCACCCACAGGAATTCCTCCAATAACATCGAATACTATGTGTTTTTATTGTAACATACTTTAGATTTGCTACAAAAACCTGTATATCATTCTTATTTTTGTTTTTGCATATAAAAATACTGTTGTAAATAAAATGCGATACTGAAAATTAACATACCAAATACAAATATATTTCCAAATGAACTAAATGTTTCAAAAACGAATAATAACGTTTCTTGTCCAAAGAAAGCAAATAATAGTTGTGTAAATGCGAATAACAATGCCAATATATAATGATGTTGATGGAATAAATAATGCGTTGCACCTAAAAATGCGATAAACGAAATGATGAAAATCCACCAATTTTCTAAAAATAATTGCCAATCAGTAAAGTGATATCCATTTACTAATATCGCAATAATTCCTATAACCGCCATCGTTGGCACACTCCAAAATAATGCTCGTCCTCTAAAGAAGAGAGTTCCTTTCACATCACCTTTTTCATGTGCAATGTATGTTAGGACTACCGTACTTATATACAAAACTGAAAGAATTGTTAAAACGATAATAAGCCAAAAATGCAATTGATAATACTCATGCTCTATGTTTGTCACGATAGCTGCTAACATACACGGGATTAACATTCCAGTCCAACCATCTACTTTTCTTTCATTCCAAAACACCGTGTTACCAATCCGTATTCCTAACAACATAAAAATAATGATACCTAGTACAAATAATGTCGTTTTATTCCCTACTAAACTTGTTGAGAAAGCAATCAATCCAATAAATAAAAAGAGTACAAACCCATTCATAATTTCTAATACAGGTGATAAATATCTCTTCACCCATTTATATGTTTCGTCATATTCATGTTTATCTACTAAACGGTAGGCATAAAAACTTATCCCAAAATACACCGCCGCAATAATAACATACGCATATAAGACGAAACACAACATTGCACTGCTAATTTGCACGTAATTCCCCACCCTTTTTTCTATGTTTCACATTGATTTTACACACTTTCTACACGAATTGTAAACATATATAAGCTAGTTAACTAATCATCTTCTCAATAAGCGATAATGAATAATGAGCAGCGGCTTAAAACCACTGCTCATTGCTTTATCCATTTGTATGCCGATGTATATCCAAAACAAATATGAAAGATGTTTTCGTCTTGGAACTAACAAGTACCCACTTTAAATTTTTGCAAATTTGGCGAGCGAGTTTACTTTCTAGTTCCTTTCCATTTCACATATTGATCTAAAAATGCGATAGCTTTCTCAATAGCCTCTTCATCTGGTTTTAATTTTGCGTGGTGTAAACCATATTCTGAATTTACCCCAAGCCAAAACATAAATCCAGGAATCGCTTGAAGCATATAACCAAAATCTTCCCCTGTCATTGCCTCAGTACATGTAATTACATTCATATCAGTTTGTTCACTTACAAACTGCATAAACTCTCTCGTTAATACTTCATGGTTATATACTTCATGATACATCGCCCCGTAGTCAATGACCGCTTCACATTGAAAGGAAGCTTCTATCCCTGCAACAATTGCCTCAATCCTACTTTTAACACGACTCATTGATTCCACTGATAACGTTCGGATCGTTCCTTCTAACCGAGACTTTTCTGCTATGATATTTTGAACTGTACCACCTGTTATTTTTCCGATTGTAATTACTGCACTATCAAGAGGGTTCACATTACGACTAATAACAGATTGAAGTTGTGTAACAAGGTGACTTGCTGCAACAATCATATCATTTGCAGTATGCGGATAGGCTGCATGTCCACCTTTCCCCTTTAAATCAACATATAACTCTGATGTATTCGCAAATAATAGCCCCTCTTTTGTTGCAATTGTTCCTACAGCATATTCAGGTGCAATATGAAGACCAAGAATTATATTCGGCTTCCATTCTTTTAGCTCTTCACTCTCTAACATAGGAAGAGCCCCTCCTGGCCCTTCTTCAGCTGGTTGGAATAGAAACACAAGGTCATCATCTATTCGTTCTGTTACAGCTGCTGTTAGAAGTCCTAAACCAATTGTTGTATGCAAATCGTGTCCACATGCATGCATCATTCCCTCATGAGTAGAAGCAAACTCATATCCAGTTTCTTCGGTAATTGGCAAACCGTCTATATCTGCGCGATAACCAATAATTTTTTCTGGATTTTTTCCATTTACTTTAACAATGACACCCGTTTTCCATACCTTCACTTCCACATACTCATTCGAAAGCGTTCCTATGTAATCTAAAATATACTGTTGTGTTTTCCACTCTTTAAATCCAATTTCCGGTATTTTGTGTAGATCTCTACGTATTTGAATGAATTTGCTTACTGCCATTTTTACACCTCTATCTATAAAAAGCGTAAGAGCCCGTTATGCTCTTACGCTTTTTTTGTTTTTATTTCTCTGGGTTTAATTGACGAAGCTCTTGTTTAATCTCAGTTTTTGCTTTTGTCTTCTCATCAATCTCTTTAATTACACGTGCTGGAGTACCTGCAACAACTGTATATGGAGGCACATCTTCTGTTACAACAGCGCCTGCTGCTACAACTGCACCTTTACCTACTGTAACGCCTTCTAACACAACTACGTTAGCACCAATTACAACATCATCTTCAACAATAACCGGTTTTGCTGACGGCGGCTCAATAACACCTGCAAGTACTGCACCCGCACCTACGTGACAGTTCTTACCAACCGTTGCACGTCCACCAAGTACCGCGTTCATGTCGATCATAGAACCTTCACCAATTACAGCACCGATATTAATTGTTGCATTCATCATAATAACAGCATTGTCGCCGATTTCAACGTGGTCACGAATAATCGCGCCTGGCTCAATACGAGCTTTAATACCTTTTAAATCAAGCATTGGAATCGCAGAATTACGACGGTCATTTTCAACAACGTAATCAACAATGTGCTTGCTATTTGCATCAAGAATTGTCTTAACATCAGACCATTCTCCAAATAATACACCAGACTTTTTATTTACAAATGCTTGTACCGTTTCAGGGAATGTTACTTCTTTTAAATCCCCTTTTATGTATACCTTTACAGGAGTTTTCTTTTCACTTTTTTGAATAAACGAAATAATTTCGTTAGCGTCCATCATTTTCATTCTTGTTGCCTCCTAAATCCATTTATAATGTTACTCTACCAAACGATAGAGCGAGTAGCAAGATAATAATCCTATTTTTCCATTTGAATTTCTTCTATAATTTCTAAAAATGCCCGTACTTGCTTCAATTGTCTGGCCGATTCACTCGTCAATAACCATGTTTCTCTCGTTAATTGAACAGGTGTTTTATACATATTTTCCTGTACTTCTTTTAAAACAGTAGAAGGTAACAGTGCATAACCTATACCATTTAAAACGAGTTGTTTGCAAGTCTCAATTTGATCAACCACAATTGTTCTCTTAGGTGGATTAGAAAATAAACCATACCACCAATTTTGTATTTGTCCATAATAAGTCGAATCACTTTTAAATTGAATAAATGGTCTATTTGTTTCTTTTAACATCGAAATATCTTTTATTTCTTTATCCACTAAATAAAGTTCATCTTCAAATAATTGTTGTTTCTGACCTTTATATTCCTGTGTGCCTCTCAATATAGCAACATGAACGTCTCCTTCATAAAATTGCTTTTGCACTTCACTACTCCAGCCAGTAAACAGCGATATTTTCACTGAAGGGTATTTATGTACAAACTTCTTCAAAACAGGAGGAAGCCAATATTGACCAATAACCGATGCAACAGCTATTTTTAACGTTCCGTGAGTTTCTGTTCTAAAAACAGCTAGCTCACTTTTAATATCCTCTTCCTTTTGTAGCATCTCTTTTGCATAATTTGCGACTTTTTCCCCTTCAGGTGTAATTGTCAATCCTTTTTGTGAGCGAATAAAAAACTTCATTCCCCATTGTTTCTCCATAGATTGTAATCGTTGACTAAGCGCAGGTTGTGAAACAAATAAACGTTCCGCCGCTTTTCTCATATTTGATTCCTGAGCTAACACAACCATCATTTGAAAATCATCAATTTGCAACTTTCTCCCTCTTTCCTTAGCTTCCATACACCTTATCTCAATAAGCTTTTCATCCTTAATTTAACTATATACTCTTATATTTTTTATCTTTTTAAATATAATACATACACAACTGATATGCACGAAAAAAAGTGACTTCTCCGCTTCTATGAAGTCACTTTTCTCACATTATCGATTATGTTGCCTTACTTTTTTATTCAACAATTTTAAAATCGCTCGACGCGTTAAAATCCCCTCAAAATACCCCTCTTCATTGACAGCGCAAATAAAAGGATGATCAATTGTCATTTCTAAAGCTTTTGCAAATGAATCTTCTAACTTAAGAACCGGAATGTCTTCCTTCATCACCTGTTCTACTTTCATTTCGTCAAGTCGCTCAAACTCAATGCGTTCTAGCCCTAACATACCGTCTAAAATCATAGCAGTACTAATTAACCCGTGCAATTTATACATCGGGTCCAAAACAGGTATCGCCGAATATCCAGATTTCACAAGAACGAGTAATGCATGCTCTAAACCATTCCCCATTTGAACATGCGCTACTTTTTCTGATGAAATCATTAAATCTTTCACAAAAATTTGTTGAAACTCGTCTTTCGGAATACTAATCATATTACATCCCCCATTTTCCCTTTTTCCTGCTTATAATCACCGACTCTATTCACATTTTATGACAGCGTTTTCATATTATTATTTTGTCCTTACATTATTTCAATAAAAACAAAATTACACAGTTATTTTAGCATACAACACAAAAAAAAGACTACCATTGCGGTAGCGCTTAATACCCTTTATTTTTTAATCTGTAAAATAACCTTGTGATTTTTTTATATTGCATCACATCTGTCTTTTTTAAACCATTCTCAATATCTGTAAGTTCCACAGCTAAAATTTCACTTGCATAATTTTGCTGAAATAAAATATCTAGTAACAAGCTCTCCTCTTCTTCCGTTAAAACAAATTCCCTTTTCATATACCCCTCTCCTTATACTCGCATCGTTACTCTTATTATATAAAATTTCCAACCTATTTAATAGATGTAATATTCAGTTTTTAACGAAAGATATATGAAAATATTTTTTATTTCGTATATCGATTTGCATAACTAAATGCCGCATAAGCATCCGGCTTAATTTTTGCAGTTAATCCCATCGCTTGAATTTTCGCTGTCATATCTAGAATAAATTCTTTTGTTAAACCATCATTTCCGATATCTAAGTGAATTTCCATTATAAATCCAGCCCCATCTTGAGCAAATGGATGCAATAAATCCCATATTGTTTGTATATGATTTGGAGTAAATAAGCATGCGATTTCTTGACTAAACTGCGTTTCTAAATATATTTTCTCACGTAAAGTTGCTGGCTTATCTTTTACTGATTTATGGTGTAAACACCCCCAGGCTCCTTTTCCAACACGATGAATATGAATTGCCGTAATAAACCTCGTATCCTTTTGATGCGCTTGTGAGTCTGTCCCAATGGATAAGCGATATAAATTTCGTGGATCCTTTTCAATGAAACTACAAATACGGCTAAAGACCATATCAAAATTTAAATGTCTCTCTGAAACATTATAAAATGTCTGTTCACCGGCCACATAGTCACGTCCTTTCAATTAGACAGACTTTTCGTATTCTCATTGTATGGGACAAAAACAAAAATTATAACTTTCTACCCTTTATTCGTTTCAATATTCCGAATTACATACTGGCAAACTTGGCACGTATAAATTACATTTTGATTCGATTGAGCCGTTAATACATGAATAATCTCAGCAGAATTGTGACAATTAGGACAAATCACAACTGGTAAACGTTCCATACAACACACCTCCTCGTTATTTTTATCCCGCTATCCGTCCCCCCCAATTGGTGATGGCTAGTAATTAGTATAGGACGAAGAAGCCCCACTGATTACAATTTCACTTTATTACCATTGTAGGAAAAATGAAAAATCCCTATACATATAAACAAAAAAGTAATAGAACTAAAAAAGGTGTTGCCATATGGCAACACCTTTTTTATATGTATCAAGAAATGATATCGTAAATCTCAATTGCAACCATGTCGATATTATCGAATTGATACACTTGAGGTTTTTCACCTTGTTGATACACTTCTAACTCATACATTTCACTTTTATCGAAAAATTTCACGCTACATTTGCGCTCACCGTTCACTTCAAAATAGCGTTGTGCTACTTCACCGCTTTCAGCTTGTTCTTGTAGACTAACAAGTCGAGTTAAAATTCCTTGGAGTAGAGACATGAAATCTCTCCTTTCTCTGATCTTCCTACCAATAGGTTTTACAGCTATACTCATTCTATCCGTCATAACAGAAAAAATGTTCCACAGTCTAGGATAAAGGTTATTGGCCAGAAACTCAACTAAAAATTTGTCGAAATGCGAAGGAAAAAACAGAAAGTGCATCTTTTGCCTTCTTTATTGCGATTTTTATACTGGAAGAATATAATAAAACACAGAAAAAAGGAGGAATTACAATGAAAAAAATTGAGGTTTACACACAACCTGATTGTCCGCCATGTGTCATTGTGAAAGAATTTTTAAAGCATAATAACGTTGTATATGACGAATTTGACGTAAAAAAAGACGCTGCTGCACGCAATCGTCTTTTATATGACTATGATTCTTATTCAACTCCAACAGTTGTAATTGATGGAGAAGTTGTTGCTGGTTTTCAAATTGAAAAATTACAACAGCTACTCAATATAGAATAGGTAAAAACCTATTCCTATTTTTATTTCGCTATTTATCGGCCAGTAAACGCCCGATTGGTGCCGGCTAATAAGCAGTGGGATATCCCCCACTGCTTAAATTTTCACTTTATAATTGTTGTAATCTTTTTATTTCAGTTAAAAGTTCTTGGCTTTCATGATATCCGGCCAATTTCCATTTCCCTTGATCTCTTTGCAATGTTACAATTTGATATTGTCCGCTTTTCGCCCGCTCATATACATATAAAATTTTATGCTCTTCATCATATGACATTTTCGTTTCTGAATGAAAAGAAAACGGTGCTTCTTTTGCTGGAAGTAAATATTCACCACTTTGTTTATCACTTCTACTATTTTCATCTGTAAATACTTGAAGGAAATTCTCTGTAAAATACGGTGATAACATTTCTATCATCTTATTCATCGGCAAATGCTTCCCACGAATTGAAAATTGGGTTTCATAGCCTTTTTGTATCGTTGTAAACACTTCTTTCTGATCAATTTTCACTTCCTCTTTTCCTAAAACAGTTGTAACACTATAACCAACTAGAAAGGCAACGCATACAAATAGAACTAACCATATTCCATATTTCCTCATTTTTTCACCTTCCCTTTAAGAGAACTTGTCTTTGTAGTATTCATTGTAACAATGATTATGCAAAGAAAGGGCTGGTTTCGTTCGCAAAATCTTTACAACGATAGACAGCATTTTCATCACCATTTTCACTATTACCAATTTATGATAAAAACAAACAAAAAATGCACGAATCTCTTCGTGCATTAAAATAAAACATCTTCTTCATATAAATATTCATACGATAAATCTATAAATAAAAAGTTTTCATCATCAATTGGGAAAGAAAATGTTCGTACCATCTCACCGGTTTCAATATCAGCATATAAATCTGAAAGTCTTGCCTTATTCTCAAAACGCATTTTCATAATATTCTCTAGAAAATACGGACGCCAACTCCAGTTCTTCATGTAATACTCAGGCATCACAATCCATTCTCCGTCTTTTTTCATAACGTTTCCTGATTGCTGGAAACCATCTTCATTACAAATAAATATGCGAAAACTACACTGTGATACACTTTGGCTAAATTGTAATAACCAATCATTTATATCTTCATTCTTTTTCTGTTTGGTTAGAACATCACCAATTCGATCACGTAACAGTTCTGTTAAATTATAAATTTTTTGTAATTTTTTCTTCTCATGTTGAATAAATTGATGGCACTCATTACCAAGTCGTTCTTTCAAAACGTTCGTTTCAATAAAATCAGGTAAGCATTCTTTCAAATAATTCCCTTGATAGTATCTACCACCGTTTTTCCAAGCATATTGTAGTTGATAAAAAGCATCTATTTCTTCATATAACAATGTCGCACCAATTCTTCTAGCAAGTAATGATAAAGAATATAAAATATCTTGATAAGATTGTAAAAGTGCAGTTTGCCTTAAGTTTGTTAAATCTACTTTTAAAATATCCGGTGCTAACACGCTAATACGTTCTAAATTACTTGTACCTGTTCCAACTTTATTAATCGAAATTTGAATACCATATGTACGATAATACATAAGCAAATGATTAAATTGCTCTATATCTTCTTTACATTCATGTTCTGTAATTTCTAAAACAATGTGTTTCAAATTTAAACCTTGCTCTTCATACATCAATAACAGTTGAAGTAAACTTTCATCATCATCGTTCATTAATACGTTCGCATTCCGATGTATAAATAATAATAGTTTTTGATCACTTTCTAAATAACGATTTAAAGCTTTTTCTACTATAATGTTATCTGCTTCCAGTTGAAACTCACTCGGAATAGAATCATCATGAAAGAAAGAAGCTAAACTTTGTATGCCCTCTTCTGTTTGAATACGTCCTACTACTTCATATCCAATTACAGTATGCTCATCAGCACTAAAAATAGCTTGATAATAAGGAAGGACTTTATCCAAGTTACTCATTACATCTAATGCATCTATCAACGTGCTTCCCTCCCTTTACTTTTCAAAGATTATAACATGATATTTACGGAAAAATAATAAAAAATCCCTTCAGTTTTCCTGAAGGGATTAGAGGGGTAAAATGCTAAGGGGAATTAGCAATTCTACTATGAAGAAAAAAGAGGTCTTAAATATAACGTATATATAACCTCTTGTAAACACTTTTCTTTCATATGTCACAATTCCGTCACATTTAACCATAAAAGAATGAATCAAACATTCATTTTCTCATCCCTTTTAAAATGGATATTGATGTAAATGTTGTCCTCCATCCATTGTCATGCAAGTTCCATTTATGTACGCAGCTTCATCGGAACATAAATAATAAGCTAAACCTGCGATTTCTTCTGGCGTGCCCAGCCTTCCAAGCGGAACACTTTTTATTGTACGCTTAGCCATTTCTTCTGAAATCCATAACTTATCAGCACCACCCGTACGTTCAATTGGTCCTGGCGCGATAGCGTTAACCCGTATTCCATATTTACGTCCCCACTCAACAGCAAGCGTCTTCGTCATTGCTAATACTCCAGCCTTCGCTGCAGCTGAATGAATAACTCCTGGACCTGCATCCCATGCATATGTTGCTACCATGTTAATGATATTCCCTTTTATACCTTTTTCAATCCAATATTTTCCGACAGCCTGGCTACAGTAGAATGTACCATTTAACACAATATTAATGACCGAATTCCAGCCATTTACGGATAAATCTTCTGCTGGACAAATAAAGTTTCCAGCTGCATTATTTATTAAAATATCAATTCGTCCAAACTTCTCATCAATCTGTTCAATCATTTTCTGAATATCATCCGTATTCCTTACATCCATTTGTACAGGTAATATTTGTCCTGGAAATTGTTCAATTTCCAATTTTGTTTCCTCTAGTTTTTCCTTTGTACGTCCTGTAATAACAACTCGTGCCCCTTCTTTTGCAAAACGAACCGCCATTCCTTTTCCCATTCCACTTGATCCACCTGTTATAATAACTACCTTTTCTTTCACATACATCCCCTCCAAAAAATGAATACACATTCATTTTATCATTTTATTTAATAGAAATCTTTATATTTTTAAACTTTTCTGATATTTTAACGTAAAGAGGTTTCTTTTCATTCGTTTTTTTCGTAATCTATACTACTTTTTTATTATTTAAAATATATTTTAAATAAACTGAAAGGAGATTTGAGTAACCTGTAAATATAACGAACACATATGATATAAGTCAAATAGGTATACTCATATTTTTATGAAGAAAATTACAAGAAGAGATTTTTTAAAAGTTGGCATGCGCACTTGTCTATATTCATTTATAACCACTAGCATCGGATACTACTACGCTAAATATATTGAGCCTCATTTACTATCTTTGACAGAGCATACACTTACATCACAACTCATACCTAAAAGTTTTCATGGTATGAAAATTCTTCAATTTAGCGATTTACATCTCGGATACTATTTCTCTCTCCAACATTTAGCACAAATCGTTTCTAAAATTAACGCTGTAAAACCCGACATTGTTCTTTTTACTGGTGATCTCATTGATAATTATCAAACATATACCGACACTCCTTTCGTTGCATCCATTTTAAAAAATATACAAGCGCCCTTCGGTAAATTTTCTATTTATGGTAACCATGATCACGGCGGATATGGAACGGAATACTACGAACACATCATGCGCGAATCTGGATTTGAATTATTACTAAATAGCGAAAAGAAAATACGTCTACTGGATAATAGTGAAATTTCAATTTTCGGTCTTGATGATATACTCCTAGGCAAACCCAAAATAGAGGAGACACTACAGCAAGCAAAGGAAAACACTTATAACATCGTTCTTGTTCACGAGCCAGATATTGCACCTCTGATTGCTACATATCCAGTTAACTTGCAACTTTCTGGTCATAGCCATGGCGGACAAGTACAAATTCCTTTTGTAGGCGCTATTATTACCCCATCACTTGCTAAAAACTATGTTGAAGGCTTCTATACGATTCAAGACTTAGCTCTCTATGTCAATCGAGGCCTTGGAAGAACACGTGTCCCATTCAGATTTATGTCAAAACCTGAAATTACGATTTTCACGCTCCAACATTCGCAATAATTCGCCTATTTTCTTACATATCCTTTCTTGTACGCGCTCATCCACGTTTCATTTACCATATGATAAAAGTGAGTCCAATAAAGGAGGTTTGTTCATGTATCCATATTATCAACCAATCCCAGTCCGTTCAGCACCTATTGGTCCAGTAGGCGACTCACGCTTCTTTCCGTTTTTTGGCGTTCCATTTCTAGCTGGCATTGCTGGTGGACTGCTCGGCGGAGCATTGGCTTTCGGTCCTAGACCGTATTATCCACCATATCCACCACCTTTCCCACCGCCAACACCTTATCCTTGTTATGGTGGACCTTGTCAACAACCATACTATTATTAACGTACTGTAACAATTCTACCAATGTTATTCCCTCTCTTGACCAATCTATGATCTATTAACATGCTTACAATAAAAACTATTCTCTCTACAGATTCTTCTATATTAGAGAACGTATAATAAGTAGAGAACAAAGTAAAAAACCTCTTAAAAAAAGAGGTTTTTTACTTTGTTCTCATTATTCAGCATCCGTGTTTTGATACGCCATTTTAAACAACTTCACTTGGCTATCAATTTCTTCTGTACTACTATTAATAACATAATAATAGTCACCAGTTTTATTTTGTTCACGCGTTTTCACATTATCAGCTAATGTAAGCTGTAAAATCGCCTTAATTCTCGCCTTCATTTCAATATCTAATATCGGGAAAGATATTTCTACTCGCTTTTCCATATTTCGCGTCATCCAATCAGCCGAAGATAAATATATCTTTTCCTCTCCATTATGATGGAAATAATAAATTCGGCTATGCTCTAAGTATCTCCCGACAACACTAACTACCCGAATATTTTCACTTACATTTGGAATACCAGGCCTTAAACAACATGTTCCTCGAACGATAAGCTCTACCTTTACTCCAGCTTGCGATGCTTCATACATTTTTTTTATTAGTGGTTTATCTGTTAATGAATTCATCTTAGCAATAATATATCCATTTCCATATTGTCTATGATAACGGATTTCTTCATCTATTAAATCCATAAATTGCTCTCTTATATCAAATGGCGCAACCGATAAATGATGAAAATGTGGCTTTGTTGTATAACCACTCAAATAATTAAAGAAATTTGTTGCATCGACTCCAAAGTCTTTTCGTGATGTAATATACCCGAAATCAGTATATAACTTTGCTGTTGCGTCATTATAATTTCCAGTCCCAAGATGTACGAACCTTTCGATTTTTCCGTTTTTTCTTCTTACAACTAGCGTAATTTTACTATGTGTTTTCAAATGACTTACACCGTAAATAACGTGACAACCTGCCTTTTCTAATTCTTTAGCCCAATGCACATTATTTTCTTCATCAAATCTTGCCTTTAACTCAACTAATACCGTCACTTGCTTTCCTTTTTCAGCCGCTACCTTTAGCGCCTGAATAATCGGCGAATCTCCGCTTACTCGATATAATGTTTGTTTGATCGCAAGTACATTCGGATCGTCTGCCGCATCACGGACAAAATCAACTACTGGCTGAAACGATTCAAAAGGATGATGTAATAAAATATCATGCTCAATTGCTTTTTCAAATACATCTTCTGCATCACCTAAGTCTTGAGGCCGTTGCGGAATAAGAGCCGGATATACTAAATGTTCATATAAAGGAGCTAGTTTTTTATATAAAGAAAATAGACATGTTAAATCTAGCGGTCCATCCATTATATACACATCTTCATCTTTTACTTCCAACACCTCATATAATAATGCTAATACTCTTTCATCAATATGCTCTTTGCCAACTTCTAAACGTACAGCAGCTCCCCACTTACGCTTCTTTAATTCTTTTTCAATTACCTTTAATAAATCCCTCGCACCTTCTTCATGAATTGTTAAATCCGCATTGCGTGTAATGCGGAAACGAGTAACTGATGATACATTATATCCTGTAAATAATTTATGAGTAAAACCACTAATTACATCTTCTAATAAAATAAATTTATGCTTTTGCCCTTCACTCGGTAAAAATATGAAACGTTCGAGTAATGAAGGAACTTGTACAATTCCTAGCTTCGTGCGGTTTTCTTCTTCCACTTGTTTTTCATCATATAAAAGAGTAGCCAAATTCAAGCTTTTATTTAATAACATTGGAAATGGACGATATGCATCGATAGCTACAGGTGTTAAGACTGGGAAAATTTGCTCATCAAAATACTCTTCTATAAATTCTCTCTGTTCTTTCGTCAAATCATGGAATGTTAAACGCTCAATTCCTTCTAGCTCCAGCGCTGGCAACACATAATTTTTAAACGTATTATATTGTACAGTCATTAATTCATGGGCCTTTATCGCAATTTTGTTTAATTGCTTTTTTGGTGTTAAGCCAGCCTTATTTTCTGGTTGGTTAAACCCCGCACTCACTTGATCCTTCAATCCTGCCACGCGTACCATAAAGAATTCATCTAAATTCGAGCTGAAAATGCTAATAAACTTTAATCTTTCCAAGAGCGGATTCGTTTCATCCTGTGCTTCTTGCAGTACACGTTCATTAAATGCTAACCAACTTAATTCTCGATTATTGTAATAAGCTGTATCATTTAAATTAACTATATTCCCCTTCAACATTTCCATCCTCTTCACACTTCCCTTGAAACTTTTTTACTATAATTTAGTTACTTTCATTTTAGCAAATTACAATATTCCAAAGTGTTAATTTTTTGTAAAGACATCCGTACAACTTAACAGTTTGATTCGAAGGATAAGTGAATAGTCGTTTTCAACACTCTTTCCAGCTGCTTTTTTTGCTTTTCAGCTTGCACTTTTTCCGCTAATGCCGATTGCTCACATACAATTTTAAATGTTAATCCGTCTTTACTATCCGTTATAGATATCGATTCAACAAGTGATCTTTGTCTTATATTTAGAGCTGCTGAAAATTGTAAAACAGCCCCTAATAGACGGATTTTTTTTTGTTCATTTTTATCGAACCATCCTTCAAATGGGGACAAGTGTTGTTTGAATAACATTTTTGATTTATAAGACGCAATAAGCGCTAATCTAACGCGCTCTTTATGCATCATACCATCAATTGTTTTATTCGCTAATAAATAAAACGTATGTAAGCGGCTCGCTTCTTCGTCTATATATTTACCTATATTAAATACTTTCGCCGCTTGATGGAATACTTCCCAGTCTTTTGCTGACATAGAAATTAGCCCTGTTTCCTCAAGCTGTTGACAAATCAATCTTCCATGTTTAATAAGCTGAATTACAAATTCCATATCCATTTCATATTCATGTGATAATAAATGCAAGCTTTCTTCGACTACGTTCGGATAATATGAAATCCCCAAATCTTTTGTCAACTCTTCATAGAAAACACCTTCTCGTAACCCTTTTCTACTTAATACAAATGCTGGTGCCTCTATAACGTTAACAAGTGTATGAAAAACTTCGACTGCTGGAATAATTGTATCTGCTCGATCTTTTGCCAATCCTTCCAATTTTTGAAGTTCTATGAACGACAATGCTTCCAATTCTTCTTTCACATTTTTAATATCTGCTTCTTTCATTTTATATAAATGTACTCCTGCTATAGGATAACAAATTAAATTTTGATGGATTTTCACTAAGTTCCTCGCACTACCACCAATTGCAATAAGAGGCAATTTCTTATCAATTAACCATGGTAATGTTCGAAATTGATATTCTAAGTACGTTTGAATCTTTTCTAACTCGTCTTCAGTAGGTATATCCTCTTTAATAAATTGTTGCTTTAAAGAAAGTGCTCCAAAAGGAAAGCTATGGTACTCTAAAATTTCTCTATTTCGAAAGTATGTAACTTCCGTACTTCCTCCACCAATATCTACTGTAATTCCTTCAGAGAACGAAGTTGAATTCATAACTGCTAAATAGCCGTAACGCGCTTCCTCATATTCTGATAATACTCTAAGAGTAAAGTCTGTTTGTCCTTCAACAAGCTTTATAATAGCCTCTTGATTCTCAGCCTGTCTAATTGTTGCTGTTGCAACACAAAGTACATGATGCAACTGGTGGAATCGTGTACTTTCTTGAAATTGAAATAATGTTTGTAACAATACATCTATTCCTTCTTCAATCAACACACCATCGATTAAGTAATTCCTTAACCGAGCAACTACTTTCGTATTTTCAATTTCCTTATAAAAACCTCCGTTTTGCTTTTCATAAATAACTAAACGCATTGTATTAGATCCAATATCTATAATGGCATATTGCTGTTTTAATATTTCTTTCAAACTTCTCACTCTTTCATTATCAAATTTCTAAAGCACATTCTATTACTATTATACAAAATAGTTGTTTTTTGTAACAATATTGCTTTAATATTGAAAATATATACAATCACTTTTTGCATATAATAAAAATCTATTTTATTTATGTTATAATAATGAAAAATTGAAAGGAGATTCCATATGAAACCTTCACAACCACAATCTCAATTACAAAACCAACATTCTATTAATCGACTAGCTCAATCTATTTTCGTTGTGAATCGTCATGCTAAAGCTGCAACTAATCCGAAGTATTTATATTGGTTAAAAAAGACGGCTTTAGAACGCTTAATTGCTGAAAAAAAAGCTATTAAAGAAGGATTACATTTTTCTAGAAACCCACGTTTTAGCCAACAACAATCCGATGTTCTTATACGTTTAGGTGATTATTTTTTCCATATTCCTCCTACAAAAGAAGATTTTCGAATCCTACCACATCTTGGTCACCTTGAATCCTCCTATCGAAATCCGAAAACAAACTTATCTTTAACAGTAGCAAAAAAGACACTTCAAGATTATATTGGTCCTGAAGCACTGAAACAAGAGAAAAAATTAAGTGAACCTGTCCCATGGTATAGTCGTACTTATACAAAAAAATAAAACAGTTTGGCCAATTGTAGGCCAAACTGTTCTATTTTTTCTCTTCTTTAATTTTAATATTTGCTTGTTTATAAAAGGCTATTTTTTCGGTATTATACGATTTCGTAAATTCATTAAACTTGTCTTTTTCTGATTCAATATCTTTATAAGATTGATTTACTACTTTTACTTTTTCACTAATATCTTTTAATTTAGTACCTTTATCTTGTAACATTGTATATAGTTCTTTTTCTTGTTTTAACGATTTACTATAGCTATCATACATTTTGTTAAATGAGTCATGTCGTTTCTCATATGTGCTTTTCACTTTATCCGCTTGATCTTTCAATTTCTTATCTTCAATTTTCTTCACATATTTATCTGCTGATTTCACTTCTTCTTGTGCCTTATTTAAAGATTCTTTTTCTTTTGTAAGCACTTTTTCTCGTTCATCTGTATTTTTTACTGCTTGATTCAGTTTTTCCTTAACAGTTTGATTATTATCTTTTCCCTCTTGAACAATCTGGCTATATAATTCTTGTCCCTCTTTCTCTAAAGTTTCAAGTTTTTTTGCATCTTCAAACATTGTTTTTTCTTGTTTTGCAGCATTTTCAAACGCAACATATAATTCCTCTTCTGGTTTCGGCCCGAAACAACCGGCTAATAAAATCATTGATAATGCAGTTACAATTGCTAATTTACTATACTTCAACATCTTTTCCTCCTACTTATATACGATCATCGTGTAAAAAGCTATGAAAATTATATATCCTTCTATAAACTCCACACTCGCACCTTTTTTACGAAAATCATTGATATTGTTTATAATGCTTGTACAAATTGTATTACTTGAAATTACAATTTACGTTTTGAACTCAATAGCAGTTTCGTATCCATCTTTACATATACTTTTACTTGCCACCTTTAACTTGTTCATACTATGTATGACATAAAAGTACAACGGAATTCATCACAGCCATAATATTTGAAGAACAGCAGTAATAGTTCACCTGATAAAAGATGTTCGTTGTTCTCTCACGTCTATCATTCTATCATTCCCTTTCCGGTTTCTATCAAATAATTTCTTTGTTCATTTTACACAGTTTAAATGCTACCTTGCAACAACTTACAATTACTCTTGTCATTCCCTAAAAAGGAAAAGTGTAGAGCATGCTTTCCTCTACACTTTTAAAATGAAACACATTGTGCAAAATGCATTGACACATCCATCATAATTATATGCTTATTCCATATGTTTTTAAAGACTTTTATTACAAAAAAAGTTCTTTTTGTAATAAAAGTCAAAAAAATGTTACATTAAAAAATTCTTCATATCATATTTCTTTAAATCAAAGTTTTACTTATTTCCTTACAAATTCCTATGCTGGTACAATTGATTTTGTGCCTTTCTTAACAATTCTTCAAAAGTTTTTCCTTCTACCGGATAACTAGCAGCTCCAAATAATAGAGTCATACTTAACAAACCATTTTCTATTTCGCTTTCAATATTTTTCATTAATCGGTTTGTTATTGTCGATTTTTCATGTCCGTTATCAATTGCCACAATAACATACTTATTTTCGTCCCACTTAGTAACGACATCCCCTTTACGAATTGTCTTTACAATCGTACTCTCCAATTTTTGTACTAACACCTCCAATTTTTTTTCTTGCACTGTTTCTTTTAGTCCTTTCCATTCTTTCACAGAAAGAATGTACACTGTAATATTATGAGAATCTCGCTCTGATAAAGCAGCTACTTTCTCAAAGAAATCAACTACAAAATCATTACTTGCCATTCCTCCTACTTCCGTATCCAGACGCCCACTCGCTCTTTTATCATACCAATGTCCAAAATAATAGCTCAGTATCATTTGCAATATATAAATAATAAAGACGGTATAAAATGATCGCGAATCCAGTTTTGTAATTACATCCTGAAGCGCAATCCATTCTGTAACTGCCACTGTATTCCCAAGTAATAATCCACTAATTTTCCCTTTATGTTTCATACTTCCCCTCCCTTCTATACCAATATATGTTTCTATAGCAATTATGTTTTTCTACAAAATAAAAAATGTACATATTGGATGTACATTTTCGCTTAAACTTGTCTACCATTTCTATTCTATTTCATATATATACTATATATCGTTTTAGAAAGAGGTGATCTATATGCTACAAAAAGAAAATCTATCAGATATTATACGTTTACTAGCAGGCTTTCTGTTATCGTTAAAATTATTATGTAATTCTTTCGGAGTGAACTTTATTACAAATGATCAAATTGATGCTATTGTAAATGTTGCTTCCTTTCTTTTCATTTTATATTTTGGTTATAAAAATAATTATGTGGGAAAAAAAGGAATCGAGCAAAAAAAAGTACTCAAAAAACACAACCTCCAATAAAAAAGGAACCTTTCGTACAGGTTCCTTTTTATCATTGGCGCACTACAACTTCATTTGTTTGCAGTGGACCATGTGATACTCCTTTATATTGGAATGTATATGTAGCCTGAAATAATGCGTTTTTAAGTGCTTTATCTTTATTGGCTTTTATTTTACAAATTAGTTCTACTTTCTCATTCGGTAATAAATTATCAATCCGCCACCTTACAAGCTGAAACAAAAACTCACTCATCCCCTTATCAGCCTTTAATGAGTTTGGAATATAGGCAAAATAATCTCGAATCATATGGCTTACTACAACTCGTGAAATCATTTCCATTCCTTTATTTTCAACTTCCATTCGAATAATAAGTATGTCATTTACATCATAGGTCAGTTCATATGAAAATTTTTCTTTATACATACTACGGATTTGCAATGTAACTGCTACATTAGGACATTCGGTCTCCTTTTTTGAGCCATCAATCCATAACACTGGTTGTAGCGGTATTGAACGCCTTCCTTGATCCGAAATTCGTTTCCATATTTTCATAATAATATTCACCCCATTTCAGATGCATCATATCCATACGACCTTATTCTGCCTCTCTACACCATATTAATAAAGCTTGTTACAAACGATATATAGTTATTACTCTTCCTTTTATCCTATTCGACAATGTAAAGAAAAAACCATTTTTCCTCTGTTCACAGACGGTATTCTTACTGAAATATTTTTTTACAATTTCCTTCATTGACTTTATACCAATATTAAGTATTACTCACTCTTTCACAGTCCATACAACAGAATATTTTGACGGAAGAAAAAGTTTGCCTTTTAGTCAAATTTGACTATAATATTCTTTATGGCTTGTGCACTTGTGTAAGTTGATTTGAAAGAACTATACTTTACATTTTTATGCGCTGCACTCAAAACTTCATATAGTTTACTTATTATTAAAGGAGGGTTATATTTGGAATCTCAATTATCAAAAAAAGACTCCAACAATACAAAATTTGTTGTTGCAGGTTTATTACTTGGTATTTTAATGGCGGCAATGGATAATACAATCGTTGCAACAGCAATGGCAACGATTGTTGGAGACCTAGGAGGATTTGACAAGTTCGTTTGGGTCACGTCTGCATATATGGTAGCAACAATGGCAGGGATGCCTATCTTCGGAAAACTTTCTGATATGTACGGACGGAAACGCTTTTATATTGGTGGTCTCATTCTTTTCTTATTCGGTTCTGCACTTTGCGGAACAGCATCTAGTATTGAGCAACTAAGTATTTATAGAGCAATTCAAGGAATCGGTGGCGGTGCTCTTATGCCTATCGCCTTCACAATTATGTACGATATATTCCCACCAGAAAAGCGCGGAAAAATGACAGGGCTATTCGGTGCGGTTTTCGGAACATCTAGTGTATTTGGTCCTTTATTAGGTGCTTATATTACAGACTATATAAGTTGGCATTGGGTCTTCTATATTAATATTCCATTAGGACTTATCTCCTTCTTCTTCATTACTAAATACTACAGTGAATCTCTAGAATTTAGAAAACAAAAAATCGATTGGGCTGGCGCTATTACACTTGTTATTAGTATCGTGTGCTTAATGTTTGCCTTAGAACTTGGCGGTAAAGAATATGCATGGAATTCCACTGTAATTATCGGTTTATTTACAACAGTTGTTATTATGCTTATTATTTTCTTCTTCGTAGAACGAAAAGCAACTGAACCTATCATTTCTTTCCATCTATTTAAAAAACCTTTATTCGCAGCTAGCCAAGGCGTTGCCTTTTTCTATGGTGCCGCTTTTATTATCTGTACAGTTTATATCCCAATCTTCGTTCAAGGTGTTCTCGGCGGTTCAGCCTCAAATGCTGGATTAATTTTAACACCTATGATGGTTGGATCTGTAATTGGAAGTCAAACAGGTGGACAGTTAGCTTCTCGAACAAGTTATCGTAACATCATGATGGTATCTGGTGTCTTCTTCGTAATTGGTATTTATTTACTAAGCACGTTAACAATGGATACACCTCGTCTACTTGTAACGCTATTTATGGTTCTCACTGGACTTGGAGTTGGTTTCTCGTTCTCAGTTTTAAGTATGTCTTCTATCCACAAGTTAGAAATGCGAGACCGTGGTTCTGCTACATCAACAAACTCATTCTTCCGTTCACTCGGTATGACTCTTGGTGTAACAATTTTTGGTACCATTCAAAATCATACTTTTACGGATAAACTAAACACTGTATTCCCTCCTGAACTAGCAAAATTAGCTCCAAAAGGTGGAGACACAAGTTTCTTATTATCACAAGGTGCTACCGAGAAAATTCCAGCTGAAATATTAACTGGTATTAAAGAGGCTCTAGCAACATCTATTGCCAGCACATTCTTCTGGGCACTTATCCCGGCTGTACTAAGTATTATTTGTATTTTACTTATGGGAAATGAACGCCTCTTTACAGGTCCAAAAACGAAACAAAAACAAAAGCAAGTAAGTTAGTATAGAAAAAAGAAACGGCATAACCTTTATGAAAAAGGGTATGCCGTTTATAATATGTATAAAGTTTTTATTTATAGGAGTTGAGATAGCATGAGCATGAAATTAGTCATTCTCGGCTTGCTACTCGAAGGAGATAAACATCCATATGAAGTGCAACACATCATGAAAGAAAGACAAATGGATTGTTATATTAAATATGCAAAAGGATCACTTTACTACGCCTTCGAGCAATTAGAAAAGCAAGGTGCAATTCGTATTACAACTATTGTTCGAGATACGAATAGACCAGATAAAACAATCTTTCATATAACAGAAGAAGGTAAACAATTATTTCACAAGTTACTATTAAAACAATTCGAAGCAAAAAATCAAATATATAAACCAATTTATTCGGCACTCTCTTTCGCTCATTTTGGTGATGACCAAGAGTTAGTTCCGATTTTAGAAAAAAAGAAAAATGATACCGTTCAATATTTACATAAAATGCAAACTATTTATGATTGTAGCAAAGGACAAATCCCACGTGCACAACTATATATTTTACAAAGTGTTATTGAACATATTACAGTTGAATTGCAATGGTTAAATACCCTCCTTACAGATGCAGTTGCAGGACGCCTTTCAGAAATTGATAAAAATGAAGGTTGAGGTTATAAAGAAGCAACTGTAAAAGATAATAAAGTTATTTCATTTTATAATCTAAAACAAGCATAGCCCCGTTCTAATTTAGGACGGGTTATGCTTGTTTAATTTTGGTTATAAGATACTTCACTGCGCTCAAAAATATAACAAGGATTTCTTCATCACCATAGTCCCATAATGGAAGATTATTTCTTAAAACTCTATATAAAAAGGTTGTCGATTTTCATCCAAGCTATATTCAATTCTTTGTCTGAAATTCATAAAATTCACCATCTCTAACGCCTGCTCAATAGGATAAAACCCTACTTCCAAACTTTCTGGTGTAGTCGTTAATTTACCTCCAACTGGTCTAGCTAAAAACAATGTGTTACATATTGAATGGTTCACATTTTGAAATACTCCACAAAATTTTAAAACCTCAATATCAATACCCGTTTCCTCTTTCGTTTCCCTTATTGCAGCATCTTTCAAAGACTCCCCTTCTTCAACTTGTCCGCCTGGCATTTCCCACCCTCTTCTAGGTCCCTTAATTAATAGGATTTCTTTTTGTTCATTCATTACAATTGTCGCTGCTGAAACTATATGTTTTGGCGGTAAATAAATATTTTGTTTACTTTGTTCCAATTGAAATTCCCCCATTTCTATAAACTTAGTTTATGTATCTTTATACAGGAACCTTGTTCTGTCTTGTGATAAACTTACTATTTCAAAATGAGCCATCCAATTCCCTCCCTCATTCCAAAATATGGACGGATTTTCAAATAACATAACTAGCATCTTATCTCTGTACAAGTACATTTTCTTTGTATGTTTAACCGCGATTCACCCCCTAAAAAAATTAGAATAATCCGAATAATAAAAATAAAAAACTTTAGAATTTTCTTATTTTAAAACAGTAGACAAAATTCCAAAAATTGTGTTAGAATTTGTTTCAATATCATATCGCTTGTTAAATTCCTTTCAAAAGGAAAATAGGTACACGAAAATTTCGTTTCGTGTTTAAAAGGGAAGATTGGTGAAAATCCAACACGGTCCCGCCACTGTAAATGCTGAGATTTCTTTTTAGTGCCACTGTGAAAACGGGAAGGTGAAAGAAATTATATGAAGCATAAGTCAGGAGACCTGCCTGTTTTAACAACACTGATAGATTCACGGATGATGATGAGGTGTTAAAACAAAAAGGAAGGCTTATTTTCTATGCCTTTATACTTTTTGTTATAGGTATTTCCTAGTAAACGGAAATGCTTACTTTCAATTAGGGAGGAATTTGAAATGGCAATTCAAACAAGTAATTTAGGTTATCCACGTATCGGACTACAACGAGAGTGGAAAAAAACATTGGAAGCTTTTTGGTCCACTAAAATCGATGAAGAACAATTTTTAACAACGATGAAAGAAATTCGCCTTCAACACGTTAAAGTACAGCAAGAAAAAGGGATTGAACTCATTCCAGTTGGCGACTTTACATATTATGATCACGTTTTGGATACTGCTTATATGCTAGGATTTATCCCATCACGTTTTTCTGAGTTTACATCTTACCTTGATGTATATTTCGCAATGGCACGTGGCTCTAAAGATCACGTAGCTTCCGAAATGACAAAATGGTTTAACACAAACTATCATTATATCGTTCCTGAATATGAAGAGGGATTACAAATCTCTTTAAAAGATAATCGTCCACTTCGCTTATACGAAGAGGCAAAACAAGAATTAGGAGTAGATGGAAAGCCTGTTATTTTAGGACCATATACTTTCTTGAAGTTAGCTAAAGGTTATACACAAGAACAATTCGCTACTATTTTAAAACAATTAGTTGCACCATACGTACAACTGCTTTCAGAACTACATGCAGCTGGTGCACAAGTCATTCAAATTGATGAACCGATTTTCGCTTCTTTAACGAAAGAAGAAGTGCAACAAGCAAAAGAAATTTATGAAGCTATTCGTAAAGATGTTCCAAATGCGACTCTTCTTTTGCAAACATATTTTGATAGTGTAGAAGAAAACTATGAAGAAATTATTACATTCCCTGTATCCGGTATTGGATTAGATTTCGTTCATGGTAAAGAAGGTAATCTAAATGCTATTTCAAAATACGGATTCCCAGCTGATAAAACTTTAGCTGTCGGTTGTATAGATGGCCGTAACATTTGGAGAGCTGACCTTGATGAAGTTCTTACGTTATTTACAACGTTACAAAAACAAGTCCAAACGAAAGATTTCATCGTTCAGCCTTCTTGTAGCTTATTGCATACACCAATCGATAAAACAGAAGAAACTCACTTATCGACTGAGCTATTTGATGCGTTAGCATTTGCAAATCAAAAATTAGAAGAGTTAGTTCTTATTCATTCCGCTCTGACTCAAGGTACAGAAAGCATTAGTAATGAGCTGGAAACATACCGAAATGTACATCATACAATTCGTTCGTCTGCTGCACGTAACCGAGAAGATGTGAAAGCAGCACGTACAGCACTAAAAGAAGAAGATTTTTCACGTCCTCTTCCATTTGAAAAGCGCTATGAATTACAACAAGTTGCCCTGGAGTTACCATTGTTACCAACAACGACTATCGGTAGCTTCCCGCAAACAACTGAAGTTCGTCAAACGCGAAAAGAATGGCGTAACGGTGTTATTTCAAATGAACAATATGAACAATTTATTGAAAAAGAGACAGAAAAATGGATTCGTTACCAAGAAGAAATTGGTCTTGATGTCCTTGTACATGGTGAATTTGAAAGAACTGACATGGTCGAATATTTCGGTGAGCGTCTTGCTGGTTTCTCATTCACTAAAAACGGTTGGGTACAATCATACGGTTCCCGCTGCGTAAAACCACCTGTTATTTATGGTGATGTAGCCTTTATTAACGGAATGACTATTAAGGAAACTGTTTATGCACAAAGCTTAACAGAGAAAGTTGTAAAAGGAATGTTAACTGGACCTGTTACAATTTTAAATTGGTCCTTCGTTCGAAATGACATTCCAAGAAAAGAAGTTTCGTATCAAATTGCATTAGCTCTTCGTCACGAAATTGAATTACTTGAGTCTTCCGGAATTCGAGTAATCCAAGTCGATGAGCCAGCACTTCGTGAAGGAATGCCACTAAAAGAAAAAGATTGGGACGCTTATATTACATGGGCAGTACAATCCTTCCTTTTAGCAACTTCTTCTGTAGCAAATGAAACACAAATTCATACTCATATGTGTTACAGTAACTTCGAAGATATTGTTGACGCAATTCGTGCATTAGATGCAGATGTGATTTCTATCGAAACTTCAAGAAGTCACGGTGAATTTATTGATACATTAAAACATACAACATATGAAAAAGGCATCGGTCTAGGTGTATATGATATTCATAGCCCACGTGTACCGAGTAAAGATGAAATGTATAAAATCGTAGAACAATCTTTAGAAGTATGCGACCCTAAATATTTCTGGATTAATCCTGATTGTGGTTTAAAAACGAGAAGAACAGAAGAAGTTATTCCAGCTTTAGAGCACATGGTGCAAGCAGCAAAAGATGCTCGCTCCCTACTAAAAACAAACGCATAACAAAAATGGGTTATCCTCAAAAAGGATAACCCATTTTCTATTCTTTACTTTCAAAAAAGAATTCATATTGTATTCTATATAATTCATCATCCGTTGGTTCTTCAAGAGGAGTTGCTTGTAATACAACTGTATACTCACCATTTGGAATAGGGATTTGAAATTTATTTGAAAGAATACTTGTTACAACGATACATTCATTTTCAACTGTGAAAGGAACTGTAACCGTTCTAATCACTTCTTCTTTCTCAATATGTTTCCCTGGGGTCACTTTTACTTCACAAGTATAATCAGAGAGTGCTTCAAAAATAACAGTTCCATCCGCCTTCGCATAACCTCTTTCAAAATCTTCATCTGTCCAGTCAACGTAAGGCTGCTCACCGTCATAGTTCATCAACATTAATTGCGAATACGAAATTGTTAACTCCATCGTTCCCCTTCTCCTTCATTATGAAATATGCAACTACTACTTTACGTCAAATTTCACACGCGTACCATCTGGGTATTTATCTAACTTATTTCCTACCCAAGACCCTGCCCCGCGGTTATCTGCCGGACTTATATATTCAATATGTGCTCCTTTTCCACCTTCTTTACACATCGCCATTGGCCATTCATCACGATCATACCCTTTTTTTGATGGGTATGGAGCTAACGATAATTTTCTTCTATCCGCAGCACCGCCACGGTCGATTGTACAAACTTCTGAATGTCCTTCTTTTATAGCATCCGTAATATGTTTCCCTGTCTCTGGATATCGCTCTTTCGGAAATTCTAGAACTTGATCATACGCATTTGTTTTTTTGATACTTGTTTCCTCTGGAACAAGTACTTCATAAACCGCTACTACAATAGAAAGAATTGCAATAATTGAAATGATAATACCTTTTAATTGCTTCATGTATACCTCCATGATTCTACCAGTTTCTTTTCCTCAGTTATTATAACAAACTTCTCCTGTATATGTTTTCAGACATTATTTTAGCTCTTCTTCGTCATTCCGCCAAAAACTCTCATTTTTTCTTCATCTTTTCACTAATGCTGTAGAAAACTAATAACCTTCCGACATTCTTTTTCAAAGGAAGTCCTCGTAAAAGATTGAAATGATATATACGATACTTTTTGGGGAGGAAATATTATGGAAGCTACCTATAAAACGAAAGATGTCACGAATAAAACAGGCATCCCAAAACATATAGTTCGCAAATATAGTCAACTGTTAGAGGAACATGGTTATATGATTTCCAAAACAGCTGATGCTCGTATTTATAAATTGGATGATTTAAAACTATTGAAATCCATACATGAAAGAGCTGCTACATTGCAAGAAGACATTTCAGAAACGATACCCATTATTTTAAAAGAAAAAGAAGCCCCACCTGTACCAGTTATACAAGAAAAGCAAGAAATACAATCGAAAGAAAAAGAAGATGGGCGTAACTTTGAGGAATTCATGTTAAAGCTTGAAATGCTCGCTCAATTAAATGAAGCAATTATTCATCAAAATTCTACTCTTATTACCCAAAATCGTTTAAAAGATGAAAAGCTAGATGAATTGATGCAACAAGTCTATGTAAAAGAAGGCTCTCAAGAAAAAATGCTACAAGAGTTAGTAGATCATGCCGCTCAAACAGATGCCCTGCAAAAAGAAAAGATGGACTTATTAATGAATCATATGTATAAACGAGAATCTAAGCAAGAAGAAAAAATGAACAAACTCGTAAATCAAATTTATAATAAAGACAGCAACCGCGATGCACAGCTTATGCAAGTGATTCGTGAAATTCAAGAAACAAAAAGAATGGTTGCTGCTTCAAAAGAGCAAGGATTCTTGCAATCATTTAAAAGTTTATTTAGCCGAGCAAAACAAGAAAAAACAAATGAATAAACAATATAAAATAAAAAGTTACCTTCCATCGGTAACTTTTATTCCTTATTTCGTACAGCTGGCAATATAATAATCGCTTCAGTCCCTTTCCCACTTTCGCTTTTATATTCCAGCGTACCATTATGCGCTTGTAAAATACTAAATGTTACCATAAGCCCTAATCCTGTCCCTTTTTCTTTTAAAGAATAATATGGTTGTCCTAGCCTTGCTAACTGTTCTTTCGTCATTCCAACACCACTATCTTTAACCCTTATTACAATCGTTTCATCTTTTTGCATAGCCGTTACTTTTAAATACCCTTTATTTCCTTGAATTGCTTCAATACCATTTTTAACAACATTCATAATAGCTTGTTTCAATTTCGTCTTATCGCCAATCGTATAAAGACTTTCAGAAATCTCAACTTGCAAATATACACCTTGCATCGCTGCAAATGATGACATAAGAGTTGTCATTTCTATTAATTGAGCGGATAAGCAAATGTGTTCTTTTTTCTCAATTTGTGGCCTTGCTAAATTTAAATAATCTGAAATAATTTGTTCTGCCCGGTCCAATTCGGCTAATACGAGACGCATATAATCCTTATTCTTCACATCTTCCGTACTTTCTAGCAATTGAATAAAGCCACGAACAACAGTGAGCGGATTTCGAACCTCATGTGCAACACTTGCTGCCAACTCACTTACAATATTAAGCTTTTCTGACTTTTGCATCTCTGTACGTAGTATTGCATTTTCATTTAAATATTCTGTTAAGTACACCTGAAATACCATTGTCATAACCATAATAAGCGAAGCAAATATATATCCGCTATATATGTGCGAAATATACGGTGTAAACCCCGTTTCTAACAGAACAGTAATCATGCCAATCACTAAAGAAACAAGTACGTACAATGATGAAATCATAAATGCTAAGATTAGCTTCTTATCCCTTGAAAATAGAGACCATTTCTTTGATAAAAATAATGGAACGATTAATAGAAATATTACTTCTATCACTGGAAGAAGGCTCATTCCCTTTAGCGTCCATTCATATGCAACAAAAATAATGGCCGGGATTAAACCAACAATCCCACCATATAAAAAACCACTAACAATTGGGATTGGGTGAAAGTTATACCCACAAATGTCACCAAAACAAATAGAGTATGTCATGGAGAGAACGAGTGTAATGCTAGATAAAAACATAATAAAGTAGCGGTTCGGCTTCGGAGGCATTTCTTGATAACGATTTAAACGAATCGCTTCATATAAAAATAATGGCAAAATAATGATGGCAATTTGGATCATTAAATCACGGATAAGCTCCATAGCCTCTCATCCCCTATATGTATTTTGATATGATTATATCATTTTACGGGTTTATTTGTTTTAAAATTTTGATTTTTCTTAACATATTTGTTAATTCTTTGTTAACACCACATAATAATTGTTACAGATTTTCGAAATGAATGTAAACCCTGTACCAAATTTCTGCCTGACAGTATACAATGAATACGGATTACAAAGAAAATAAAAAATACTTCATGAGACGGACAACTATAGCAAAATACAGCATATAATCCATACTATCTATGTTTACAAATAAGTGATCATTATTTTAGTAGGAGGAAGATAAATATGGCGGGTACTACGCTTGTTTTAAAAGAAGAAAATTTGGTCGTTCTAGAAAATGTTGAAAAATCAGTATATGAAGAGTTACAACATAAAACAGGAGATGAAGATTGCACATGTGCTGTGAATGAATCAATTGTTCACCTAGGAAAAGTATCCTCTGTACTATGGAATGAAGATGAAATAGATTGGGAGTACGGATATTAAAAAGTCGCTTACAGCGGCTTTTTTTCTATTCCCTCTCTCTTTCTACATAACATATACGCAAGCGAAATCATAGAAAATATGTTAAAATGAACTTAATTTTCAAACGGAAGAAAGGGAGATACAATGGAACAATTCATTAACCCTAGAGTGAAGGACATCCAAATTTCTGGAATCCGTCAATTCTCTAACATGATTCAAAACTATAATAATCTTATCTCTTTAACAATTGGACAACCCGATTTCCCTACACCTTCTCTCGTAAAAGAAGCGGCAAAACGGGCTATTACAGAAAATTACACGAGCTATACACATAACGCCGGTTTATTAGAATTACGCAAGGCAGCTTGTAACTTTGTAAAAGATAACTACGATTTACAGTATTCACCTGAAAACGAAACCATCGTTACAATCGGTGCTAGTGAAGCAATTGATGTTGCATTCCGAACGATTTTAGAGCCAGGAACAGAAGTCATTTTACCTGCCCCTATTTATCCAGGATACGAACCAATTATTCGATTATGCGGCGCAACACCTATTTTTATCGACGTTCGTGAAACTGGCTTCCGTTTAACAGCCGAAGCACTAAAAAATGCCATTACAGAAAACACAAGATGCGTCGTTTTGCCTTATCCTTCTAATCCAACTGGTGTAACTTTATCAAAAGAAGAACTACAAGATATTGTAGATGTTTTAAAAGATAAAAATATTTTCGTCCTTTCTGATGAAATTTATAGCGAACTTGTATATGAACAAAAACATACGTCTATCGCTCATTTCCCAGAAATGCGTGAAAAAACTATCGTCATTAACGGTTTATCAAAATCTCATTCTATGACTGGCTGGCGTATCGGTCTATTATTCGCACCAAGCTATTTAGCAGGACATATACTAAAAGTTCATCAGTACAACGTAACGTGCGCTACTTCAATCGCTCAGTACGCTGCAATTGAAGCATTAACAGCTGCTAAAGATGCACCAAAAATGATGCGTCATCAATACAAAAAGCGCCGTGATTACGTATATAATAGACTGATTCAAATGGGCTTAACAGTTGAACAGCCAACAGGTGCATTTTACTTATTCCCATATGTGGGTCATTTAACATCTTCATCATTTGATTTTGCACTTGACCTTGTAAAAGAAGCTGGATTAGCTGTCGTTCCTGGAACAGCATTTTCTGAATATGGTGAAGGCTATCTTCGCTTATCCTATGCGTATAGTATTGAAACTTTAAAAGAAGGCTGTGATCGATTAGAGGCCTTTCTACAACAAAAAGCTAAGAGTTAAACTCTTAGCTTTTTTTATGCATAATGATCGCAAGTTTGGCGCTTCAGTAATTTATGAGGAATAATAATACACTTTGCAGTAGACTCCGCATTCTCTACTTTATCCACTAAAGCTTTTGCTGCCTCATACCCTAGTTGATATATATTTACATCAACTGTCGAAAGTGGCGGACTCGCAATTTCTGATAATAAAGCATTATTAAAGCTTACAATAGAAACATCCTTCGGTACAACGAATCCTTTTTTAGAAAGCGCACTTAACACACCCAGTCCAATTAAATCATCCGTTGCCACAATTGCTGTCGGTGGTCGCTTCAGCCCCATTAACTCCTCAACGGCTTGTTGACCACTTTCCCTTGAAAAATCAAAATGTAAAATATACTCTTTTGGTAATACAATGTCTGCTAATTTTAAAGCATCACTCATACCAGCCAAACGATCTCTCGTTACAAGTAAATCTGATCCACCGCCGATGAACGCGATTTGTTTATGACCTAATGAAATCAAATATTCTGCTACTTCTCTTGCAGCTGTATAATTGTCATTATCTACATATGTAATTTCATCTTTTCGATCATACGGTTTCCCAATTAAAACAAACGGGAAATTTTGTTCATGCAAATATTGAATAATCCGATCATTCTCTCTTGAATATAAAAGAATAATGCCACCAATTTGGCGTCCCTGTACCATCTTTACAACACCATTAAAAATTTCATCTTCCGTTTCACCTGTCGACATATAAAGCGCATACCCTTCCACATGTGCAAATGAACTAATCCCCCTTATAACTTCTGGGAAAAACGGATTTTGAAAAGCTTTACTTGCAGAACTTGGCATAACAAGTCCAAGTGTTTTCGTTGTTTGGTTAGCTAGATTTCTTGCGTTTAAATTGGGATGATACCCTAGTTCACTCATTACTTTCCGAACACGACGCTTTGTTTTTTCACTTATACTTGGATTATCAGCAATTACACGAGAAACGGTAGATGGTGCTACATTCGCCTTCTTCGCCACATCTTTAATTGTAACTGTCATAAAAATCCCCCTCCTCTCACTTCTCTGTCATTTTTTATATTTTAATCTTGCACCCGTTGCAAGTAATAGGAGAAGTCATTAACTTTCATTGATTCTATCTTGTAAAACCTATCATATTCTCCCTCTCCATGTATTGTAAGGGATATAGCTCTTTTTTCCTATACTATAATATACTATTTATTTCACTTCTTTTCATATGTGATGTCAAATCTCTTTTCATCGCCCTATAAAATTTTTTATAGGGCGATGAAAAGAAAAATGGGACGTAACGTCCCATTTTTCATCCTTTCGTACCTCCAGCAGTTAAACCAGAGATAAAGTATTTTTGTAGTGATAGGAATAAAATTGAAATTGGGATTGCAATCAATACTGAACCCGCTGCGAACGTTGTAAATTCATTACCAAATTTCTTCGCTACCATTTCATATAAGCCAACTGCTAACGTATAATTTTCTGGTGTGCGCAAAATAACACTCGCTAAAATGAAATCTGTAAATGGACCGATGAAAGTAAATAACGCCACAACCGCTACGATTGGCTTTGCAAGTGGCATAATGATTTGCCAAAAAATACGGAAATGTCCTGCCCCATCCATACGAGCTGACTCATCCAATTCTTTCGGAATCGTATCAAAATATCCTTTCATAAGCCATGTATTCATTGGAATTGCCCCACCTACATAAATTAAAATTAATGCAAGGTGCGTATCGATTAATCCTGTTAACTGTGCTAATACGTATAGAGCGATTAGCGCCGCAAAGTTCGGAATCATTTGTAGAATTAAAAATGTTAATAAACCATTTTTTCTTCCAACAAAACGGTATCTTGAAAATGCATAAGCAGTAAAACTAATTGCTAACACTGAGAAGATCATCGTTATAACACTTACTTTTAATGTGTTTTTATACCATAGTAAATAATTACTATTCTCTAAATCTAATAACTTACGATAATGATCTAACGTTGCATTTTGTGGAATAATACTTGATCCAGATAAACTATCACCTGGATTAAACGATGAGCCAATAATCCATAATAACGGATAGAAAATGATGGCACACATTACGAAAATAACAAAATAACTTAATGAGAGACGTAACATCTTTTGTCTTTTAATATTCATTTACATCATATCCTCTTCTTGGAATGATTTTGTTCTCTTAAATTGCCATAACGCAACTGTAATAACGATTAACGATAATATCATTGTAAGAGCTGCTGCTTTCCCGTACTGCGCTGAAGTCATCGTTAACTTATAAATCCATGAAATTAAAATATCCGTTCCACCTGCGTCTTGTCCAGCTACAGCAGGACCTCCGCCGTTAAATAGATAGATGATACTAAAGTTATTAAAGTTAAACGTATATTGCGTAATTAATATTGGTGCTGTTGCATATAGAACAAGTGGCAATGTAATTTTACGAAACTGTTGCCAAGCTGTAGCTCCATCTACTGTAGCAGCTTCATATAACTCCCCTGGAATCGATTGCAGTATACCTGTTGTCATTGCAAAGACGAACGGGAATCCAAGCCACGTTTGAATCATAATTAAAGCAATCTTCGCCCAAAACGGATCTGTCATCCAAGCAATCTTTTCGATTCCGAATAACGCCAATACTTGATTGTTAATCGCTCCAAATGTTTCATTAAACATACCAGAGAAAACAAGAATAGATACGAATGCTGGGACCGCCCACGGTAAAATGAAGATTGTTCGAATAATTGCCTTCCCTTTAATACCAGGCTGATTTACGATAATCGCTAAGAAAATACCAAGCGCAACTTGTAATGTCGTTGCAACGAATGTCCAAATGACAGTCCAAGAAAATACGCTTAAAAATGTCTCTCTCCACATAGGTAATGTAAAGATATCAATAAAGTTTTTGAAGCCCACCCAATCTACTAATTTAGCTGGAGGAGAGTGGTATAAATCATAATTCGTAAATCCAATTAAAATTACGAAGATGATTGGAAATACAACTACAAAGATAAGTAATAGAAAACCTGGTGAAACCATTAAATACGGAAAACCTTGATCTAGTAAATTACGGTATTGCTCTTTTACAGAGTTTAATGGGGTTCCTATATCACGTTTCTTCCCGTTTTGGTATGCATCATATAAATTAAATGCATATATTCCGAGTCCAAACACGATGACAATGAGTGCCAAGATTCCTTCTACTAATAGAAAGACAGAATGGTCACGTGGAACTTCTGTACCAAGCGTTACAATTCCCCATAATCCCATATTTAATAAATCAGCAAATGCTACAATAAATGAACCTGTTAATACTAGAAAAATAAGACCTTTTACAAATTGTTTATTATACATTTGGCCCATGCCTGGAATGATTGATAACATGGTTGCCATTTTCCTATGTTTTGAACCGTTTAAGCCGTTTGCTGGTTCCAATGTTTGCATGTTCCTTCCCCCTTTTTTCTGGGAGAGAATTCGTGCCTCTCATATTAGAGGCACGAATTTCACCTTATTTTTGCTTACTATGATTTGCCTCAATATTACCTTTAATTTGCTTCACTGCATTATCAAGTGCTGCTTTTGGTGCCTCTTTCTCCGTAACAACTAATTGAAGCGCATCTCCAGCTGGTTTCCATACTTCTTGCATTTCTGGAATGTTTGGCATTGGAATTCCATTTTCAGATTGCGTTGCAACTGCTTTTGCAGCTTCATTATCTTTAATAATTGGATCTTCCATTACTGATTTTACTGGAGGAATTTCTTTTGTTTTCTCAAATCGAATTTTTGCGTTTTCTTCATTCGTTACCCATTCAGTGAACTTTGTAGCTAAATCATTTTGTTTAGAGAAACTTGTTACATGCCATCCTTTAACCCCAACAAACGTTTTCATTGGTTGACCATTTGGTAATTTAGGCATTGGAGCAACACCATAATCAATTCCGTTCTTTTCCATTGCTTGGAACGCCCAAGGTCCGTTCATGATAGATGCTGCTTTTCCTTCGTTAAATAGTCCATCAGCAGCAGGTCCACCAGATTCACCGATAATACCTTTCGGGAATAACTTTTCTTTGTACCATTTTTGAAGGTATTCCGCACCTTGTACTGCTCCGCTATTATTTAATCCAACATCACTTGCATTTGGCTTTCCATCTTTTTCACCAAACACATAGCCACCCATACCTGCCATGAATGCATTAGCAAAGTAGAAGTTATCTCCTAGTGTTAAAAATCCGTACTTGCCATCCTTCGTAAATTCTTTCGAGAAGTTAAACAGCTCGTCCATCGTTTCTGGTGCTTTTGGCATTAATTTTTTATTGTAAATAAAGATTGGTGTCTCAATTGCTTTTGGTAAACCATATAATTTCCCGTTATATGTCTGTGCTGCTATTGATGAATCAGTAAATTTACTCTTTACAGCATCATCAGCTTTCACTTCCGAAAGTAAACCTTCTGTTACTGCGTTTCCAATTTGATCATGTGGCAATGTTACAACATCTGGTCCAGTCCCCGCTGGTCCATCAAGGCGTAACTTCTTCACTTGATCTGTCATTTGCATTTCAACAACTTTTACTTTTACTTTATATTTTTCCTCAAAGCTTTTCACGGCCGGTTCTAAAGCAACACCTTTTTTATCATCTTCCCAAACGAGAAGATCGTAATCTTTCTTTGCTTTACTTTCTTCTTTCTTCCCTGAATCTTTCGGTCCACATGCAGATAACATACCAATTGATAATGCTGAAATCGTTAATAATGATAATGCTTTCTTCATCCCAAAAACCTCCCTAAGTTGTATATGTACCCTACTAATTGAAAACGTTTGCATTGAATAGTTTAATAGAAGCGCAAACAATATCTCAATCTATGAAAACGTTTGCGCTATTTGTCTATCATTATACATTCTTTTATTCATTTTGCAAATATTAATTTTTAAAATATTATTACTATACTCCTTATACATTGACTTTATATGAAATGAATACTACTCTTATAAGCAATATTAAAGCTATGTAAAAGGCAATCGTTTGCAACATATACTTTATTATTATACTTAAGGGAACAATATGTATGGAGATATTAAAGGGGGATTTTCTATATGCTTAAAGAAGCCATTTATCATAGGCCAAAAGATAATTTCGCATACGCTTACGATGAAAAAACGATTCACATCCGAATACGTACTCAAAGAGACGATGTTCAAAGCGCCACTCTTATTTACGGTGATCCTTATGACTGGAAAGACGGGAAATGGATTACATCAAATACACCGATGAAAAAAACTGGTTCTACCGCATTGTTTGATTATTGGTCCATTTCTATCGAACCGAAATTTAAGCGCTTACGTTATGGATTCGAATTAAAAAATGATACAGAAACGCTTATTTATGCAGAACGCGGATTTTTCTCTACCATTCCAAATGATGACGTTGGTAACTTTTTCTGTTTTCCATTTATTCATGCAAATGATGTATTCAAAGCACCTTCTTGGATTAAAGACACCGTTTGGTATCAAATTTTCCCAGAACGGTTCGCGAATGGTGATCGTGCACTAAATCCAGAAAACACTCTTCCTTGGGGCAGCGCTGAGCCAACTCCAACTAATTTTTTCGGTGGAGATTTTGCTGGTATTATTCAAAACCTTGATTACCTTGTGAAGCTTGGAATTTCAGGGATATACTTCACACCTATTTTCAAAGCACATTCAAACCATAAATATGACACAATTGACTACATGGAAATCGATCCGCAATTTGGGACGAAAGAAACGTTCAAAGAACTCGTTCAGGCATGTCATACACACGGTATAAAAGTAATGCTCGATGCCGTGTTTAATCATAGTGGATACTTTTTCGATAAATTCCAAGACGTGCTAGAAAACGGCGAGAAGTCTACTTATAAAGAGTGGTTCCATATTCATGAATTTCCAATTAGAACTGAGCCACTTCCGAATTATGATACTTTCGCGTTTACACCGTATATGCCTAAATTAAATACAGCACACCCGGATGTAAAAGAATACTTACTTGAAGTTGGGCGTTACTGGGTAAGAGAATTCAATATAGACGGTTGGCGCCTTGATGTAGCAAATGAAGTCGATCACAGCTTTTGGAGAGAATTCCGAAGTGAGATAAAGACATTAAATCCTGAAGTATATATTTTAGGAGAAATTTGGCACGATGCACTTCCATGGCTACAAGGAGATCAATTTGATGCTGTAATGAGCTATCCTGTTACAAACGCTCTACTGTCTTACTTTGCTAACGATTCCATTAAAGCAAATGAATTTATGAAACAAATTACGGAATCTCTCCATTCCTACTCTATGAACGTAAATGAAGCAGCCTTTCATTTATTAGACAGCCATGATACACCAAGAATATTGACAACATGTAACGGAGATAAAAATAAGTTAAAGTTACTTTATGTATTCCACCTTTCTTTCATCGGCTCTCCTTGTATTTATTATGGAGACGAAATTGGTATGGACGGCGGTGTGGATCCAGCTTGCCGCAAATGTATGATTTGGGATACGAAAGAACAAGATCATCTATTATTTACACATGTACAAACATTAATTTCATTACGAAAGCAATATAAAGCATTTGGAGGACATGGTACTTTCCAATTTATCGAAGCAAATGATGAACATAATTATATTTCTTATACGAAAACATATGATGATGAAACTATCTTTTTCGTTTTAAATCCGACTGATAGTGAAATTACCGCTTCCCTCCCTCTCCATGTTACTGGAAAGAAAATCATTAACATTTATACAAACGAAGAATTTTCAGCGGAAGCAAGTGTATTACAAGTTACACTTCCTCCATATGGATTCTCAATCTTAAAATGGTAATCAAAAAAGCCTTATACCAAGTGGTATAAGGCTTTTTCCTATTTCAATTTAAATACCATCGCTTCATACGGACGTAATGTCATATTATCTATCGATCCATTCTCTACGTCGTAATTGTGTATGAATAACTCTGCTTCACTATAATTAATGTCCTCAGGCAATTCAAATAAACATTCTTCCGCCGTAAAGTTTGCAATGACAAGAAGTTTTTCTTCTCCATATGTTCTTACATATGCAAAAATAGAAGGGTTATTCTCTAATATTAAATCATATGATCCATACACAATAATCTCATTATTTTTACGTAACTCAATTAATTTTTTATAGTAATAAAAAATTGAATCTTTATTTTGGATCGCTTGTTTCACATTGATTTCTTTATAGTTAGGGTTTACCGTAATCCAAGGCTCACCTGTTGTGAATCCAGCATGATTCTGATCGTCCCATTGCATCGGTGTTCTAGCATTATCTCGGCCTTTTATATAAATAGACTGCATCACTTTATCTATATCTTCACCGCGCTCTATCACTTTTTCCTTATACATATTTAATGTTTCAATATCTCGATATTCATCAATCGATTCAAATCGAACGTTTGTCATTCCGATTTCTTCTCCTTGATAAATATACGGTGTTCCTTTCATCATATGAAGTACCGTCGCTAACATTTTCGCAGATTCAATGCGATACATTTCATCATTACCAAAACGAGATACAACGCGAGGCTGATCATGGTTATTCCAATATAGGCTATTCCATCCAGTATGCTCTAACGCTTTTTGCCATTTCGTTAAATTCTCTTTTAAAGTAAGGAGTGAACATGGTTTTACATCCCATTTCCCGCCTTCTCCTGAATCTAAATCCATATGTTCAAATTGGAATACCATCTGCAGTTCTTTTCGTTCTTCCCCAGTATACATTTTCGCCTCTTCTGTCGTTACACCAGGCATTTCACCAACCGTCATAATATCATAATGAGACAATACTTCTTCATTCATTTCATGTAAATATTTATGAATGTTTGGACCGTTCATAAAATGCTTATGACCTGAAACATATCCCTCTTCTTCTGTTTCAACAGCTGGTAAGCCCTCTTCTTTAGAAATAAAATTAATAACATCCATACGGAAGCCATCAATTCCTTTTTCTAACCAAAACTTCATCATTTCATAAACATCTTGTCTTACCTTTTCATTATCCCAATTTAAATCTGGCTGTTTTTTAGAAAACAGGTGTAAATAATATTCATCTGTCATTTCATCATACTTCCATGCTGATCCACTAAAAGCTGCTCCCCAGTTGTTCGGCTCTTTTCCTTCTTTTCCAGGACGCCATATATAGTAATCTCTATATTTATTATCTTTTGATTTACGTGATTCAATAAACCAATTATGTTCATCAGAAGTATGGTTAACAACTAAGTCCATCATAAGTTTCATATTACGTTCATGCATTTCATGTAGTAGCTCATCCCAATCTTCCATCGTTCCGAACTCATTCATAATTTTACAATAATCACTTATATCATAACCATTATCATCATTTGGAGATTCATAGACTGGCGATAACCAAATGACATCAATCCCTAATTCTTTTAAGTAATCTAGCTTTGAAATAATACCACGAAGATCCCCAATACCATCACCGTTACTATCCATAAAGCTACGAGGGTAAATTTGATATACCACACTTTCTTTCCACCATTGTTTTTCCATTATGCTACCCCATTTCATTAATAATTCGATTTTCTCTTTTTTAAGGCGCAAACGTTTTCATTAATGAATGATAACAGATTCTATCTTAATTTAAAATAGCGCTTACAACTTTTGTTCTTATTTTTCTAAGAAAATATATGAAAATTACTAATATCCCTCTAATAAATGAAAACGTTTTATTTTTTTGTTTATTTTTTAAATCTATTAGTTTATAATGAACTCAAAGAAAACGTTTGCATAATTATTTCTAGGGGGAAATACCATGGCAGAACTGAAATTAGAAAACATTTATAAAATATATGATAATAACGTAACAGCTGTAACAGACTTCAATTTACACATTCAAGATAAAGAGTTTATCGTATTTGTCGGTCCTTCTGGATGTGGAAAATCTACAACATTACGAATGGTGGCTGGGCTTGAAGATATTTCAAAAGGAGAGTTTTCAATTGATGGTAAGCTAATGAATGATGTCCCTCCAAAAGATCGCGATATCGCAATGGTCTTCCAAAACTATGCCCTATATCCACATATGAGTGTGTATGATAATATGGCATTTGGATTAAAACTTAGAAAAATACCAAAAGATGAAATCGATCGTCGTGTGAAAGATGCAGCAAAAATTTTAGGACTGGAACAATATTTAGATAGAAAACCGAAAGCGTTATCTGGTGGACAACGTCAACGTGTTGCGTTAGGTAGAGCAATTGTTCGAGACGCGAAAGTTTTCTTAATGGATGAGCCTTTATCTAACTTAGACGCGAAATTACGTGTTGCAATGCGCTCAGAAATTTCTAAATTACACCACCGTCTTGGAACGACAACAATTTACGTAACACATGATCAAACAGAAGCAATGACAATGGCTTCACGTCTTGTTGTTATGAAAGATGGAAAGATTCAACAAATCGGAACGCCAAAAGAAGTATATGAAACACCTGAAAATATTTTCGTTGGTGGATTTATCGGCTCTCCAGCGATGAATTTCTTCCGTGGTAAATTAACTGAAAACGATTTCGTTATAGACAACACAATAAAGGTCAAAGTATCTGAAGGAAAAATGAAGATGTTACGTGAACAAGGCTATGTAAATAAGGAAATTGTTTTAGGCATTCGTCCTGAAGACATTCATGATGAACTTTTATTTTTAGAAGCTTCACAATCTACTGCTTTCAAAATAAAAATCGAAGTTGCTGAGTTACTAGGTGCTGAGTCTATTTTATATATGAAACTTGGAGATCAAGATTTTGCAGCACGTGTTGATGCAAGACATACATTTTCACCTGGTGACGAAATTAAACTAGCATTGGATATGAATAAAGCGCATTTCTTTGATAGCCAAACTGAACAACGTATTCGTTAAAAAGTAATTTTCTGCTATATAACATACAAAAAAACCGTCCACATATTTTGAGGGCGGTTTTCATTATTATACGAGGGCTTCTACTGTATGAAATGATTGTCCTTTCGTGCCAATAATACCGAAAATCGGTAAGTCACTCAGCACCACTTCTTCTTGCTGTTTCATAAAAGATGACGTTAATTGTTTTATCTCTATCCAAACGTCATTAATACAAAGTACATTGGAATCGTTCTCTTGTTGGCGAGAAAAAATAGAATCTATTTTATATAAACCAGCATTTTGAAAAAGCATATCAATGCGACTGAATGCATTCAAAGTAACACTGATAACGCGTTGCCAATCTCCTTGCTTTTCCATATCATAGGATACAAAAAGTGCTTCTCCGCCTAGATTCGTAATTTCTTCCACTGTTGCTTGTCCACTTTCTTGATCAATGTCCGTCACAATTACTTTTGCGCCTTGTTTAGCCAACAAAAGAGCTGTATTACGTCCAATACCGATGCCACCGCCAGTTACGATAGCAACTTTTCCTGCAAGCTTCATTTTCATTACCCCTTCTATAAGTCTTACCGTTATTCAGTATACTGCTTTATGAGATTAGTCTGCAAGCAAGAAAAGTTGCTTATTTAATTGTAAGCGATTACTTTTTTGTTCCTTCTTTTTTCTTACTATTACGCTGATCGAAAACTAAACCGATGAAAATTAAAATCCCCCAAAAGATTACACTACCTCCAGTCATTTCAATTTCCCCCTTATTATATAAAGTGAAACTTTAATCAGTGGGGGTTTTGTTCATCCTCCACTGATTATTAGCCCCCACCAATCGGACGTTTACGGACAGTTGATCTCCCACCTAACTTCTTTGCTTCAACTGAATTTTGAGGTGGGAGT
>NZ_JAKUFT010000033.1:0-52797 GCF_022663605.1 Bacillus cereus group sp. BfR-BA-01379 | reverse complement strand
GATGAGTTACCAAAAATACAAGTTGGTTTATTAGAAGAAAACTTAAAGAAACTTTCTATAGAAGACTTACAGAAGGTTCATGTAGAACGTAAGAAAACTCATGAAAAATCATATGAACGTGCTAGTGAACGAGTTATCACATTAAAAGAACAGTACGAGAAGCAGAAAGCAGAAAGTACGGATGTTAATAAAGAAGAAATTGAATCACAACTATCTGAATTACAAGCAAAACGTTCAAAAATCGATAAAACGATTAAAGATTCACAGAAAAAACAGCAGCAATACAACCAGGTTCAGTACCAAATTGAAGGTATGAAACAGCAGGTTTTAAATCAGAAGAATGTAGTACTTAGTATACGTGACGAGGAATTACAAGACACTTGCCACACATGCGGACAAGCCTTACAAGACGAAGCAGTTGAACAGGTTAAACAAAACAAAATTAACCGATTTGAAGAAGCGAAACAGATTGGTTCAAACATGGTTAAGAAACTAAAAGAACTAGAAGCTTCTATAAAAGAAATGTCGGTTGAAGAAGTAGATCCAATTCAGACAAGAGAAATTGATGAAAAGATTTACGAGTTAAACGGGTTACTTAGACAATCGCAACAACTTGAATTACTTCAAAAAGAAATTGATGAAGCGGCAGAAACACAAGCGAAGATTCGTAAAGAAAAGAATGAATCAATAGCAATCATTGATGCAATTAAAGACTTCCGCACAAAACGTTCTGAATTGATGGTTAGCAAGATTCAAAGTTTATTTACAAGCATTGATGTACAGCTCTATGAAACTCTTAAAAACGGCGAAGAGAGAGCGACATTTGAAATCTTAATGGATGGCAAGCCTTACAGCAGACTTTCTACAGCTGAAAAGATAAAAGCAGGATTAGAACTTATTGAAGTGTTAAGCAAACAATCGCAATTAGTTGTTCCTACATTCGTTGATAACGCTGAGAGTATTCTACATTTCGCGAAGCCAGCAGGGCAGTTAATCATAGCAAAGGTTGAAGATACAGAGTTCACGATTAAAGCAGAAGGAATCCAAAAGGAGGAAGTAATCAATGGCTAATCAAGTATCAGCAACACCTAATACAGATAAGGTAATCGGTAATTTTACGAAATCGGAACTAGACACAATTAAAAGTACAATCGCAACCGGTACAAGCAACGAGCAATTCGCTTTATTCGTACAAACTTGCGTTAACTCAGAACTTAATCCTTTCCTAAATCATATTTATTGCATCGTATACGGTGGAAAAATGAGCATCCAAGTATCAGTAGAAGGTGTGCTTCACCTAGCAAGACAAAAGAACGGATATAAAGGTATCGATGTTCAAACAGTACATGAGAATGACGAATTTGAAGCTGATCGTTCTCAAGAAGGTGAATGGATTATCAGAAAGCATCAGGTTAAATTCCCTCGTGGAAAAGTAATTGGTTGTTATGCAGTAGCTCAACGCGAAGGTTTTAAAGATGTTGTAGTCATGATGGAAACAGACGAAGTGATCCATATGAAGAACGGTACTAATAAGCATATGTGGAATAACTGGTTCAACGATATGTTCAAAAAGCATGCAATGAAACGTGCTGCGAAATTACAGTACGGCATTGAAATTAACGAAGATGAAGCAGTTTCATCAAGCCCGGTGGATAGTGTTCCATCTTATGAACCTGAAAAACGAGTAGATATCACACCAAATAAACCGAACCAAATTCAAGTTGAAGAAGGCGAAACAGTTGATCCAGAAGCTGAGTTAAAGAAAAAGCAAAGCGAAGTAATGGAAAAACTAAGTGAGTACAACATGACAAATGATGATTTGCAAGAAATTGCGGTTAAGCACTTCAAAGTACCAGCGGCTGAGTTAAACCTTCAACAACTTACAGGCCTTGTTAAGTTCTTAGGTTTAGAACATAAGAAACGTGTGAAAGAGCAAGAGAAGGCGCAAGAACAACCAGAACAAGAAGAAATCGACTTTGAAAATATGGAAATGGATATAGCATGATCAATACCCAAAGTAAGGTACTCCTTCCGGCTTGGTGCTGGAAGGATGCTAAATCAACTGACGAAGTAAAACGAAATGTACTGAAATATATAAATCCGAAACGCTACCCAGGTTATAGGGTCCTGAAAGTATCGAAAGGATTTGCAATATGTGAACGGGAGGAAACATGATGTTCCAAGTGCCAGTAAGACGTGGATCAATGAAGGAAATGTTAACAGCAGTGCGTGATTTAGAGAAGCGAGGTTATGACTACGTAACGCCAATAACAAAAGTGTACAGAGCAGAAAAGACATTTTATAACGATGGAAAGTTCAAAGGAAAGGACAAAATTCGATTCACAGGCATGGAAGATCGTGCAAGTTATGAGTGTTGGATGAAGAAGGTGAACTAAATGACATTAATTGATAGAAGAAGACGTGGATTTTTCATGATAGATAACGAGATTGTAGATGATGCAAGACTTTCTCATAAGGAAATGGCGGTATACATGGTTCTTTGTAGACATCTAAATCAAGAAACAGGGAGTTGCTTCCCTTCTTTACCAACAATCGGAAAGAAAGTCGGGATGTCGAAGAATACGGTAATCAAGGCTTTAAACACCTTAATTGAAATAGGTTACGTGACAAAAGAGAAACGTTCATCCAAAGAGCAAGGCGATATGTCCAACGTTTATTACGTCAATGACGTTCACGATTTGAACGGGGGAGTTCACCAAATGAACCGGGGGGGTTCAGGAGATGAACGGGGGGGAGTTCACGAGGTGAACCCTAACAATACTAATCTTAACAATACTAATTTAACAATAAGTAGTAGTAAGAACCCCTTCTCATTCTATGAAAGTAACATCGGAGTTTTAAATCCATTCATGGCAGATGGCATAGATCAGTGGATTAAAGATACAAGTGAAGAACTTGTTATAGCAGCTATGGAACGTGCATTAAAGCAACAGAAGAAATGGAATTACGCTGAAGGCATCTTAAAACAGTGGGCTAACAAAAACATTAAGACTTTAAGTGATGTGGAAGCTTTAGAAGCTGAGTACCAACGAAATAAAGGAGCGAAGAACAGTGCAGAGAGCGGCGGCAGCAATACCAATCGATATAGCCAAAAAGGTGAATATGACTATGGATTCTGATGTGTGTGATACACATGTCATGAATAAGATGAAGTTCGGTGGACAAGTTGTTTGCCCTCGTTGCTTCCTTGAAAACGAAAGCAAGAAGCTTCAACAACAAGAGCAAGCGAAATACGATGCAGATAAAGCAAATGAGAAGAAGTTCATGTTCCACCAACAGAGCATGATTGCCGATAGCAACATTAAGAAAGCTAATTTTGATAATTACCAACCTACTAGCGAGGAAGGAGCGAAGAACCTTGGACTCGCAAAGGTCATCGCTACAGATTATCTCAATGGAAAGATTTTCAACACGATTATGGCTGGGAATTGCGGGGCTGGGAAAACACATCTTGCTTACGCTATAGCGGATCAACTTGCAGGAGCAGGGAAGTCGGTTGTCTTCGTCACAGTTGGCGAATTGCTACGAAAGATTAAAAGTACTTTCAGTAAAGATTCCACATTAACTGAAGATGCAATTATAAGAAGTTTAGTAAGAGCAGAAGTATTAATAGTTGATGATTTGGGAGCGGAGTTAGGCGCATTAGATGCAAATACAAAAGCGACAAACTTCATTAATAGGGTGCTATTCGATGTTTTCGACGGCAGGCAAGGTAAATCTACTATCTTCACGACAAACCTTACAGGAGAGCGTCTGGAGGGTGCATATGATGAGCGAATCGTATCACGTATCTTCAACAACTTTAAAGCGTTGGTTTTCAAAGATACAAAGGATTACAGAAGAAAGGCATTGCCATTTTAAAAGGGGGAATTGAAATGTGTGCATGTAAAGGAACGGGAGTAATTCAGAACGATATAGGAATGGGAATGTATCAATTTGGATCATGTATTTGCGAGGCAGGGAATCGCAGTCCTGAAGAAGTGGATAGAAGGCGTCATGCCGTTATGGCGAGATTAAAAGAAATTCATCAATTGCAAATGGAGGGGGAATGGGATGGGGAAATTCGAAACAGCAGAACAGCTTGAGAATTACACAATGGCACAACAAACGAAAAAGTATATGAAAAAAGAGAGACAGAAGTTATATATCCCTCTCGAAAAGTATGATCTTGTCTTTAGCGATAAAGAAGTAAATCGCATGAAAAAATTGTGGAGAGAAAACAAATCTCTGGCTGAAATAGCTGAAGACATGAGACGTCACGAAATGGAAATAGCGGTACTTATTATGGATCAGGGCGATAAACAAAGAATAAATAAACGTCCAATGGGGTTAGGGGCATGAAACAACTAACACTGGATGATGTAGTAGGAACTTTCGATTACAAAGCAAAGAGCACGGCAGAGAAATTCCTAGCCAAACCTAGCGTCATAACGTCATACGAGGTACATTTCTACGATCGAGAAGAAAGGCAAAAGCTAGATTGTTTTGATGCTGATAATGAAAGCGAAGCGTGGGACGCAGCAATAGAAGAACACGGTAAGGGTATTCAGAAGATTAAGATAAAACATTCGAAGCGTACAAGAGCTGAATTTTTAGCGCTAGATTAGGAGGGAGAAAATGGCTTTAAATCGTTGGTTAACTGATGAGGAACGAGCAAGAGCAGCCGCTAACGGAATTGGTACAAAAACATTATACTACCGTCTCTACAGGTCAGATAAATGGGAACTGGAAGAAGCTTTAACAGCTCCACCTGGAACAGTTAGACATGATTACGAAGGGGAAAACCACAAATGGTTGAAATTAGCGCGAGCTAATGGGGTAAACACAGGTACGTTTCTCAGTAGGATAAAAAGTGGTTGGGGCCATCATAAAGCTGCCACAAAACCTGCAAGGAAAAAGAAGGTGGCTGGGAAATGAAATACAAAGCAGTTCCAACGGAAAAAGATTATGAGATAGCGGCTGCAAATGGAATTAGCAAGAAACATGTATTCCGCCGAGTCAAATATTCAGATTGGAGTATTGAACGCTCTATAACAGAGCCTGTCAAAAAATATAAAGAAGATAAGCATGAAAGTATGATAATAATCGCTGAACGTAATGGCATTAGTAGACCGACCTATTTGAAAAGAGTAAAAGAAGAAGGGATGCCTCCTTACGAAGCAGCAACAAAACCGGTAGGATATTCAATCTACCTTGAATTGGCTGCTGAAAATGGAATTAAAGAGATAACCTTTTACAAAAGAGTTGAAAGAGGAATGGATCCTTACAAGGCAGCTACAAAACAACCACGGATATACAAAAAGAAACAAATCAGCTAGGGAGGCAACATGGAGCAAGATAGGTTGATAGAACAATTGATTGATAGGCATGTATTTAAATTACCGGATGGCCGTGATTTGTATGAAGGGTCATGCGAAGAACTAAGTCAGTTATTGAAAGGAGATGAAAAGTAATGGAAGTAATGGAAAACGGTGTTTATGAAATCACTAAGTTAATTAGCGAAGCAAAGGGAGGTAAGTAATGAAAAAAGAAACTGCGGTGCAGGTGCAAAGTGAACTAGCTGTAGTAGAAAGTGAGATTCGTAAGATGGAATATCACTTGGTGGGATTGAATAACGAGAAACGGAAGACAACGCTCTCTTTGGAAGTGTTGAAGAAACAGAAAGAGAAATTGAAAAGTTATCTATAAGGAGCGGATACGAATGTTAAACATACAAAATATTTTTGAAGCGCAGGACAAGTTAGATCGTAAGGTTGTGGAGGTTCACGGGTTGGAAGAGCAAAACCTAACTGGTGATGTGACACAAGCATTATATACGGAGTTAGGTGAGCTAAGTAATGAGATTGGATTCTTCAAGTATTGGAAGAAGAATAAGAAAAATGATAAGGCGCGTCAATACGATGAGTGGGCGGATTGCATGCACTTTATGGCGAGTTTAGGCAATAAGTACGGGCACAGTGAGTTAACGACAAATGTAATTGATATTAACAACATTCACAACGAACTGGAGTATACAAATTCGCATGATTATCACGGCCTATTCGATATTATTTACAAATCAAGCCTTAATAAATTAGGTGGTTATTGTTTATCGTTAGCAGCGTTAGTGAAAATCGGGTTAAGAATGGGCATGACATTTGGAGATATGGAAAAGGCGTACTTTGAGAAGAACCAGGTTAACTATGATCGACTAGCGAGCGGTTATTAAAAAAGGCTAGGATTTCTCCTAGCACTCAAGCATAAGTCGTATGGAAAGTGAAATAATTGCACTTTTACTATATAACAACTTTGAGGTAAAAGGTGCGAATGGCCGCAAGCTTAACAAGGTTTTTACGTATCATTTATATATTTTAAGTTTTTGATAAATAATACAATTTGAATTTTATTAAGAAATGGGGTGCGAATATGTCATTAGCGAATTTGCAAAGAAACCTATTAATTGGCATAAGAGATGAGAACTTTTGCACTTGCCTTGAAAGAGGTTGGAGTGCAGAAGAAGAGGATGCACATATCAATGTTTACGATGAGAACAATAAATTGATAGGTAAATTTTTCGGGCATATTTCATTGAGTAGATTCTTAGAAAAAAACTAAACAAAAGCGTTATTTGGTACAGTACCAATTTTACAGAAGTAAAGAGGGGTTTGAAAGCATTATCGGGTTCTAAAAAAGTACAGTACCAATTTAATAGGGTTCTAAAACCAAACAAAATCGTTAATTTAAGAGAAGGGGGAATAAGTAATGGATAACCTTTTTGATGACGGAGAACAAGTGCGAGTCAAATCGACAGGAGAAATAGTTACGATTGAAAATTGGTGGTATGCGTTAAATAATCCTGCATTTGGATTTCAATATAACATCGTAGGGCAACCATCTTCATGGTATGCCGAACATGAGTTAGAAAAGATTTCTTAATAAAAACGCTATTTTAATAGAAAGCGAGGTGGTGATATGAGTCTTACATTTATAGACTTATTCGCCAGGCATAGGCGGTTTTAGAATGGGCATGGAGCGAGCGGGTCATAAATGCCTTGGATATGTAGAGTGGGACAAGTTTGCTAGGAAGTCATACGAAGCAATTAATAACGTAAAAGGAGAGTGGACGGCACATGACATTACAACTGTTACAAACGACGATTTACGATTACTTAGAGGAACCGTCGATGTTATCTGTGGTGGATTCCCTTGTCAAGCCTTCTCAATTGCCGGAAAGCGATTGGGATTCGCAGAAACTAGAGGAACTTTGTTCTTCGAAATTGCTAGACTCGCCAAAGAAATCCAACCACAATATTTATTCCTTGAGAACGTCAAAGGCCTACTCAATCACGACGGAGGGAACACATTTAGAACAATCATCTCCACGCTTGATGAATTGGGGTATGATGCGGAATGGCAAGTACTTAACAGTAAAGATTTCGGAGTCCCGCAAAACAGAGAAAGGGTGTTCATTGTTGGACATCTTAGAGGACGAAGTAGACGAGAAATATTTCCTATCAGAAGAAAAAACACTTCCGCTATTGAAATCGTTGGATATTTAAGTGACGGATATAAAGATGTGAACTATGTATTAGATCCATCCGGCATTTCAAAATGCTTGTTAACAATGGGCGGAGGAAATAGGGAGCCAAAAGTATTAGTACGAGGTAATGTTAATCCATCAGGAAACGGGATGAATGGAAACGTATATGAATCTGAAGGATTAGCACCAACATTGACCACAAACAAAGGAGAAGGGCCAAAAGTTTTAGTAAAGGAAGCGACGAAACAAGGATACGCTATAGCGAAAATCGGTGACAGTATTAACCTTTCAGTACCAAATAGCAAAACAAGAAGAGGACGTGTGGGAAAAGGAGTTGCCCAAACGTTAGACACATCTTGTAATCAAGCGACAATTGAGAATAGACCGCCTTATCGTATTCGAAAACTAACACCAAGAGAATGTTGGAGATTGCAAGGATTTCCGGATTGGTCGTTTGATCGAGCAAGAGAAGTTAATTCAGACTCACAATTGTATAAACAAGCTGGTAATTCAGTTACCGTCAATGTAATTCATGCAATTGCTGAGAGATTAGTATAAAAATTTCATTTTGTAGAAAAGTGGTGAAACAAATGTACATCGAAACGTTAAGAAATAAATTGAAGAAAGATTGCAAAGGAAAAGCGATGGTCCGTAATGCTGGATTAGGACATTTCTATATTTATCTGACAAGCTCGGATGATATTTTCACAGCAAGAAGCAGTGTCATGCAAGTGAATGAAGTTTGCGGAACGAAAGCTAAATATGATGGGCGTACAGAACATATTGATGGAAAGTTATATAACTACTGCATTCATGGTTGGGGTGCAAATCAAAAGAGCAGCTAGCACAAGCTAACTGCTCGGTTCTCCAAGGGGGAACAAGGAGAAAAGATTATCATGGTATCTACAGTATTGACGGAATATTGAGTTTTATTCAGGGGGTAGGGATTATTTACTATGTAAATTACATCAACCTATCTGTAAGTAAATATGTAAATCCTATGAGAATTAACAAATTGAACGAAATCAAAAAGATACTTTTTTGAGGTTTTTTAAACTCTTTGATCAAAGCGGCAAATGCACCAACTACTGCAATGATATAAATAATGATTCTTAATGTATCAGGCATATTTAACACTCCTATTAATTACTATATTGAATTATACAGGAATTCATTTGTGTGTTAAGGAGTAGTAACAAGATTTAAGGAAGATTTAAACAAAATAATCCTTTTAATAGAAAGTGAAGTGGACATATGTTTTCACCGAAGTTAGTGAATACAATTTTAGCAATAATGTGGGCAAGCGCAATATCATCATTAGGGATAAGTATTTATGACTTAAACACACCTAGAATCATAGGGAATATCGGAAATTTACTAATAGTAGTAGGAATAACAATTGTACTTCGTAATGGGTACACAAATAAATTAGCGGTAATTGTTTTCACAGTAGGTCCTATATTTGCAGCGTTAGCAGCTGCAATTTATATGATGCATGCTGAATATTATAAAGTTGGCGCAGAATTGGTTACTTTTGCAATGGCATTTTTCTATATGAAATTGTTTTATGTGAAAACTGAAGAATAGAAAGTGAGGTTAAAAGAATGGAAGGAAACGTAAAACTATTAGGTGCAGATGGAATGTGTGGAATGGAGTTTACAGGGAATAAGGTCAATGTTTATAACGATGAAGGATATGTAATGGAGAGTATGACCACAAGAGATCATGTTCAAGAGGTTATTGATTTTCTTGGAAAGTGTAAAGAACAGATGGAATAGAAAGTGAGGTAGAGCGAATGCCAGAGAAATGGAATAGATTTGGAGAAACTGGTGATTTAAAGGCTACTTTTGATGAAGATAGAACCATTCGATTGTATGGCGTATCGGGTGAATGTATAGAGAGTTTCTCAACTAAAGAGCAGGTTCAAGAATTTATTGAGTTTCTTGAAGAGTGTAAAAATGAAATGGAGGAATAAAAATGGGACTAGGGAACAGAGGAATGCATTTTGAAAAGCTTATTAATCTATCGAATGAAATGTATCAAAGGGAGGGAGTGGCGCTTATAAACAAGCGTGCAACTCCTGTGAAGGTGTTAAAAAGCGCAGGTGGACGAGTATTAAATGGATTCTATGAAGCTAAAAGTACAGTAGACTATGACGGCGTGTATAAAGGACGAGCGGTAGCATTTGAAGCAAAGTCAACACAGAGCCTTACACGATTCGATTTAAGTAACATTGCACAGCATCAATTAGATTACCTGGAGAAAGCAGAAAAGATGGGAGCGGTGTGTTTCTTCCTTATAGAGTTTAGTAAGGATCAAACAGTATTCCTTGTACCTGCATCAGTTGTTCAGTCTTACGTAAGAATGTCTCATCAACCGAATGGGAAGAAGTCTATATCAAGAGCAGACTTTGATATTTACGGGTACTTAGTAGAACAGACAGAACGAGCACCAGTTGATTACTTACAATACATTGATGAAGCGGTAGCATCAGTTATGTTTGATGGAATGATTCAATTTGATCAGGACCATCAAAAGATAGCGAATAACATTGAAGCAGCGAAAGAGAAGATGGAAAACAGGAAACGTAAGTTATTAAAGGCTTAATGGAGGGTGAATGCTATGGAAGATTGGAAAGTAAGAACGTTTGGAACGGCATCGTCACAAGGTGTGATGATTGAAACGAATGATGGTTTTGTAACTATTCATACTGAAGATATGTCTTATGCACATGAATTAGCGGATATGATTGAAGAGTTTGCTATAAATATAAAAATAGAATCTTAATGGATAACGGAACCATGCAGAGTGGATGGTGGGGGCTACTCGCTATGCATGTTTCCCTTATTCAACAAAGAGATAGTAAAATTTCACGTACCTGATGTGAGTGTAAAAAAACAAAATACGAAATAGGGGGATTCCTTCGTGGAGAGACAATTAACATTATTACCGGCTATCGATGATAAGAAAGTACAAAAGGAAGTAGTAAGCATTTTAAAAGAATACAGAGCACTCAAGATGCGGTTTAGTAATGAAGTGGAGCAAGAAGGAATCAGTTTATTCCCTGAATTACGTGATTCGAGGGTAACAAGTAGGATGAAGGTACAACAAATTGAAAAGGCATTACATAACATCCTGGATGAAGATGAAAGAAATATCATTACTATGAAGTTCTTAGATAACAAACCAGTTAAAGATTCATTTGTACAAAACGAATTGATGATGAAGAACTCATACTTTTACGAGAAAAAGAAGAGTGCAATTAAACTAATCGCTACTACATTAGGAATCATTTAAAAATGGCAGAGAAAACGCAGAGAAATAGCATATTTTTTGGGGAGTTTTTGCAAATGAAAATAACGGTAAATTATAGGTACAAGCTCTTTGAAAACCGCATATCGAAGAGGATTAGTACTCCTTAACGTATACCGCGGCAGGGCGGGCATGGGCGGTAAGAATCTCGCCGTAAGGGTGGTAAGATTCCCTTAAATGATTAACAATGACATATTCCAGTGTGGCGGATGTGAGATAACTCGCATTCGTCATGCTGTTTTACTTCTTATTGAGTGTATAAGCGTACCGCCTTTCGTTTGTAGGCTCATAGGTAGTAAAAACACATCTGTCATGTGATTTCTTGATTTCTATGTTAAAATGGATCTTTTTACAAATTGGGATGTTGGGCTGTTAGATTAAATGAATTACATGTTATAAAAGAAGTTTCAATTGATTTATCAGGAGTTGCTCACGACAATTACTAATGTAAGTCATGGTTCTTCTTTTAAACAACAAAACGAGCAGAGAGCTTCCGCTCTTTGTTTGAACTAACGTAGTGGAGCCTCCTCTCCATCCCCTTGAAAATATGTTAGTTCAAACAAGGCGTCGGAAGAAACACTTACGTCTTGATATAAATACTTCCTTTTCACGTTATCAATTATCCACTTCACAGGATGGAAAAAGATAATTAGCTATTTTGGGACTTGCTCCCCGGCACAACTGAGTGCGGAATTACCTTAAAAATGAAAAGGAATGAATACCGGTCACTTCACCTTTTCGACTCTGCGGAGGATAAAACGGAGCCTAGAGACGGGCTATAAACTGAGAAGATAAAGCAACATATGAGTGTTGAAAGAGATACAAGAAGCTCTTGCTCTTCTCCCAGTCACCGAACGTAAAGCGCGTAGCTAATAAGAGCTAAAAAATTACATGATGCGGTGGCTTGGAGAAGCCCGAGAGTATCTAGAATACCTGAGGCTTGAAGAGATACTTATTGCCATTTGTTATCTCTCTTCCCCTTTAGGAGCTGTCACCTTTCGGTGATGGCTTTTTTGTTTCTTCAGTAGCATATACTTGACATATTTTTACTAAATGGTTCTACTAGAAATGAAGAAACAAGAAAATATATAAAAAGGGGAAATTAACATGCTAAAACGATTTGTAGATGAGACGAAACTTCCTAAAATGGAATGTCGAGAATGTGGATTAACATCAGAGCCATTACTAGGGAGCGGTAAAATCGTTCCGGTGTTTGCGGAAGATGAAAAAGGAAATCGTCATCGGGTAGGAGAGCAAATTCGAGCAAAGTATGTTTGTCCAGTAAAACATACAATGATTGAAGAATTCGATATTTAATAAGAAAGCATCCAATATGGGTGCTTTTTTCTTTGTTGTATAGAAATTACACATTAAACGTGAAGTTGAATGAAATGGATATGAATAAGGAGGATGAATGATGGAATTAACATTAGAAGGATTAGAAGAGTGTTTTAATGAAGCATTAAGTGAAGAGGCTAACTATGTAGCTGTACAGATTGAAATGGATGGATTTCCAAGCGATGAGGTAATTATTAATGATAAACATAATATCGTTTCTAAATTAGAGTATTACAAGAAAACTTACAATGAAGATTTAGAGCATAGATACGCTGCAGGTATTCGTATTGTAGGTTATGCATATGGATACTCGTTCTCTGGAGTTCAACGTGAATTGGGACTAGTGATTAAATAGTGATCCAATAGCAATTATCGTAGGCGCTGCTGTGATCTGGTGGGCGTCTTGTTTGTTGTTAAGGAAAGATAAGCGCAAACGTGTTGCATTTAACAAAACAAACGAACACAACAAACGAAAATGAATAGTAAAACGTCCGTTATGGGTGTACTTATTCAGAATTGTATTTGTTCACATTTTAGACATATTTTAAACTCTTATTTTATAACTCTCTATATGTTCGGTTTACATGTACGGAAATTAAATGCTATTATTAAGCTACAGTTAATTTACGGACACTTAAACGGACGAAAGGGGAGAAATGGAATGATTCTTGGATATGCTCGTGTATCGACACAAGATCAGAACTTAGCAAGGCAGCTCAAACAATTGAGTGATTATGGATGTGATTATGTGTTTGAAGAAAAAGTTAGTGGGGCTACGACAGACAGACCGGAGTTATTACGTATGTTAGACAATCTGCGTGAAGGTGATGTAATTGTAGTGACTGAATTAGCACGTATTACAAGAAGTACACAGGACTTATTTAAACTTATAGAAACAATTAAAGAAAAAGGCGCTTCTATTAAGTCGTTAAAAGATAATTGGCTTGATACTACAAGTGATAATCCGTACAGCACTTTCTTACTTACTGTAATGGCTGGTGTTAACCAGTTAGAACGGGACCTAATTCGAATGCGACAACGAGAAGGTATTGAACTAGCTAAAGAACGTGGCGTTTATAAAGGGCGTCCTAAGAAGTACGATGACGATAATCCAAATATGGAGCATGCTTTAGAGCTACTTGCAAACCGAAAGGAAAACAAGTTTACAGTTAAAAAAATATGCGAAGTTACTGGTGTAAGTCGTACGGTTCTTTACGAGAGAGCAAAAGAAAAGGGGATTATGTAGGAGGGGAAATTATGGGGGAATTAAACTTCATGAGTTTTGAAGAGTTTAATAATAAAATACAAAGTCACGATAGCGGGGTTTACTTAATCACCGATTATAATGACAAAATTGTTTATGTAGGCAAAGCTTTTAAAATAAAGACTAGGGTTCATGCTCATTTTAATGGTTATTCGAATACTAAAGATTATGCGCACCTGTTCAATAAAGTGGCTTATATATTAGAAGATAGTCCGTTAAAGCGTTCATTATTAGAGATAACTTATATGATCGAATATAAAACAGTGCTAAATAAAGAGGTGCAAGAGGAGTTCCCGGATTTATACACTGACTATATTAAAAACACAAACGCAAAGTACAAACATGTAAAAATGATTCCTGAAATTGATGAAGCTTTTAAACAGGCTGAACTAGAGGATGCTGTAAGAGACATTGAAAAAGGGAAACGTAGGGTTGCGACACCTCAGATGATTGCGTTACAGAAGGAAAGAGCTAGAGAAAGAGATAGATTCAAAAAAGAAACGTTCAAATCTGTTGGTGGGAAGTCGATGTTTTATGAGGTCCTTTCGCTATTGGACAGTGGATATAACCCTAATATGTTAGCGAATGCACTGAGTATAGATATCAATGTTATCAGCGCATTGAAGGAGCGAAGAAAGGATTTTAAAATACCTCGTAATCATCAGAGAATTATTAAACACCAGGATATTATGTACTCTTTATCTGGTCGAAAAAGTACAAATAACTCAAGATTAGATCATTTACTTTAAAGTAGCGAATCTGCTGCTTTTTTAGTTTATAAAGAAAAAAGCCCATACGGGGCTAGATACTTTTCTTCATGCCGCATTTACGACATTCTCTTAAATAGATGAAATCTTTAACGGAACTTTTGAATGCGGTATTTCCGCAATTATCACAGCGACCGCTGATTTTGTCAGGATGTTCTGTGTATGTGTATATCTTACTTAGATCATACTTTTGTTCAGGTTGTTTGTTTTCCATTCGTTTCACCTACAATCTGAATTAAGATAGCTTAAATATAATACCATGAAGTGTTCACATAGTGGATGCTTTTTATTTTAAAAAGGGATTACCGCGAGGTGGTGAATATGGCTAGGCAACGAAGCCCAGATCGTGATAAAGCATTTGAAATATATAAAACAAGTAAAGGTGAGAAGCCATTAATCGATATTGCAACTGAGTTAAATCTCAAGCCCTCGCAAATCAGAAAGTGGAAATCACAAGATAAATGGGATGAACAAATGAATGGTAACGTTACTATTGCGAAAAGGAGCGTTACTAATGTTAAAAATCTCAAGACAAAAGAAAAACTAAAAGAAATTCTAGAAGATGCAGAGCTTACCGAAAAAGAACGTCTTTTCTGCTTGTATTATATAAAGTATTTTAACGGAACTCAGGCAGCGCTTAAAAGTGGGTATACGAAAGAAAGCGCTCATGTACAAGCGAGTCGATTGCTAAGGCGTGAACGAGTTTCTTCCTATATAAAAGAGCTAAAAGGTGAGTTAGTTGAAAATGTATTTGTAGAAGCGATGGATGTGTTGAAAGAGTACATTAAGATTGCTTTTGCTGATATTACTAACTATGTGACTTTTGGGCAGAAGGAAGTACCTGTTATGGGCCTTTATGGTCCTATGAAAGATGAATCAGGGAAAGAAATAACTCGTATCGTAAATTATGTGGATTTACACGAGGCTGATATGGTTGACGGTTCCATAATTACTGAAGTGAAGCTAGGTAAAGATGGCGTGTCAGTTAAACTAGCTGACAAAATGAAGGCTCTAGACAAATTGGCGCAGTACTTCGATTTAGTTCCTGACAACTTTAAACGCCAAATTGAAGAGGAACGCCACAAAATGCAGATGGAAGTACAAAAGGCTCAAGTTGATAAAATTAGAGCTGACACTGCTCGTATTAAGGGTGAAGATGGCGATGAGTACGAAGACGATGGTTTCAAAGAGGCGCTAGAAGGTAAGGTAGAGGAAGTGTGGGATGACCATGACGACGATTCCGAAGCGTAAAAAGAAACCTGCTCCATTCAAGTTCAAGCCATTCTCCAAGAAGCAGCTAAAGGTATTAACCTGGTGGAAGCCTAACAGTCCCGTTAAAAATTATGATGGGATTATTTGTGATGGTTCTATTCGTGCTGGTAAAACTGTATCAATGGCTCTTTCCTACGTTATGTGGGCAATGGAATCATTCGAAGGCGAGAACTTCGGTATGTGTGGTAAAACGATTGGTTCGCACCGTCGTAACGTTATAACGCCACTTAAAAAGATGTTGAAGTCTCGCGGTTATAAGGTTAAGGACCATCGAAGTGAGAATATGCTTACCATTACTAAAGATGGCGTAACGAACTTCTTTTATATCTTTGGTGGTAAAGATGAAGCGTCACAAGATCTTATCCAAGGTATCACTTTAGCAGGATGCTTCTTTGATGAAGTAGTACTTATGGTTCGTTCATTTGTAAACCAAGCGACTGGTCGTTGTTCTGTAGAGGGTTCAAAAGTCTGGTTTAACTGTAACCCTGGCGGTCCATATCATTGGTTTAAAACAGAATGGTTAGATAAGGCGAAAGAAAAGAACTTACTACACATTCGCTTTACTATGGATGATAACTTATCACTGTCTGGAAAAGTAAAACAACGTTATTACAAGATGTACAGCGGAGTCTTCTTCAAACGATACATTTTAGGGCTTTGGGCAGCTGCTTCTGGGCTTATATTCGATATGTTTGATGAGGATAAACACAAGGTTCCTACGATTGAAAGGGAATATGTTGAATACTTTGTCTCTTGTGACTATGGTACGCAGAACGCTATGGTATATGGCTTGTGGGGTAAGTGCATCGAAGGAGGCGAAGAAGTATGGTACAAGGTGAAAGAGTACCGTTATAGCGGTAGGGAAAAAGAAAAGCAGAAAACAGACCAGGAATACTATGAAGACTTTGAAAAGTTTGTAGGAGATTTACCTATTCGTGGCACTGTAATTGACCCGTCCGCTGCTTCATTTATAGCTTTATTAGTTAGAAACAAGAGAAAAGTATATAAGGCCCGAAATAATGTTAAAGAGGGCATTGGAAATGTCGGTGTTGCACTAAACACGGGCATTATTTATTTTAACGACTGCTGCAATGAAACATTTAAAGAGTTCGCTTCTTATATATGGGATGAAAAATCTGTGGAACGTGGCGAAGATAAGCCGTTAAAAGAGAATGACCACCATATGGACGAAACGAGATACTTCATTAATACAATCATATTTGGATTACGTAAAAAGAAGAAAAAGAAACGAGGTGAAGCAGCTTAATGACGAATAAAAGGAAAGTTAGTGCAAAGGTGATTAAGGCAGCAGGGACAAGTACTCAAGTATTATCTCGCCAGCAAGAGAGTGAAAACGAAAAGTACGCCGCCAATGACATTATCGAACCACCTTACAGAATAGAAGACCTGCAGCAGATTAGAGAGAATAGCACAATTCTCGGGCAATGTATTGATGCATATAAACGTAATATAGCTGGATTCGGGCATGAAATGAAATATAAACAAGAGGACGACAAGGAAACTCCTGAAATGAAGACAGAGTGGACGTTAGTTGATAAGGAAATCATCCCGCTATTTAGTTTCGATAAGCCATTCAAAGAGATTTTTGAAACGGGTATTGATGATAAAGAGACAACGGGTAATGGTTATATTGAAGTGATTCGTAATTTAGAGGGAAAACCTGCTGAATTGATAAATATGTTACCGCAGTACATGCGAGTAACACGTAAAGATGACGAACCTCAAGAAGTAACATACTTAATTAACGGAAAAGAAATCAAACGAAAAAAAATATTCCGTCGCTATGTGCAACGGGTAGGAGCAGTAGATACTTATTTTAAAGAGTTTGGAGATCCGCGTTTCTTAAATAAAGAAACTGGTAAATTCTCTGATAGTTCTTTAGGTGATAAAAATGCTACTGAAGTTCTTCATTTGAAGATTGGAAATGGACCATACGGAATTCCGCGTTGGGTATCGCATGTCGTTCACATGGTTGGCACAAGGAAGGCAGAAGAATTAAATCTTCGTTATTTCAAACAAGGTCGTCATATTCCAATGGCCATCTTATTGAAGAACGGGATATTATCAGAAGAAAGTGAAGCAGCGATAACTGATTACGTTTCGAATGTTGAAGGTGAGGATAATCAACATAAATATCTCTTGTTGCAAGTAGAACCAGCGGAAGAAGGCGTTGTAGGTGATACGCCGATACCGGTGGATATTGAACTTAAATCTTTAGCGGATATCCTGCAAAATGATGCTCTATTTCTTGAGTATGATGAGAAGTCTCGCCAAAAGGTACAATCAGCATTCCGATTACCTGACGTGTATGTAGGGTATATTCGTGACTTTAACAGAGCAACTGCTGAATCTGTACGAGAAATTACAGAGGAACAGGTATTTGAGCCAGAGCGAAATAACTTAGAGTTCATTATCAATAATGTCCTGCTGCTTCCGTATGGATTAAAGCACGTATATGTGAATTTACGTAAATCAGAGATTAGTAACACGGAAGATATGGTTAAAACTATCGAGGTGCTTGCTGATAAGGGCGGATTAACATTCCAGGATGTACGTAATATAGCTAGTAACATGCTGAATAAAGAGTTCTCTGATTATGATATTCCAGAAATGAATGAGCCAGTTGCTTTAGTCTTAGAAAGACATCGTAAGGTAGGCGGTTGGCAAAAAGGATTAGGAGAAACGTTGCAAAAGTCAGCTGACAGCAATTCAAATGAGGATTTAGTCAATGTAATGAAAGACTTACGTGACTTACTGGAGTCGATGCAAGATGCAGAAGATTGATAAGTTACTTGATTCATTAAACGAGTGGATTGAAAAGGCTGATACTGACGATTTTACCGCTGCATTACCTGCTGATCTAGAAGTATTGGACATGTTACCAGGATACGTTGAGGAATTCGAAAAGGAAATCGCTAAACTGCTCCGGAAGCAGAAGAAATACTTTGTCGATGGAATTAAGAACTATACGAAAAAGGATGCTGTAGAGAAGGGTATCAAGATAAAGGATATTATCGACTTTGTCACTGGTAGCCTATTTGGAGCAGATACATTCGCTAAAAGCTTGAGCAAAGCAGCTAGGAAGTTTCTTAATTACACGATGAAGGATATGTCAAAAGCTTTCATGGATGCGATTGACCCGGATATTCAGTTCAATATCTTCTCAAAACGCACTACAAAGTGGATTGATAGTTGGTCGGATGAATTAGGTAAGATCATGAAGATTAATTCACACAAAGCAGTAGAGCGTATCTTAAACGAGGGATTGGAGAAGGGAAAAGGCATTAAAGAGATTGCGAGGGAGTTAGCAAAACTTCCAGAATTTGATCGTAAAAGAGCGAAGACTACGGCGCAGACAGAAGTCCTCGCAGCATGCTCTGCCTCTCAATTTGAATCATATCGCCAATCTCCTGCTGTCATTGGTAAGAAGTGGCGTCATAGCGGTGCGAAGAATAACCAACCGCGTGATAATCATGTGGAGTATGACGGTACTACGGTTCCGGTAGAAGAAGAGTTTGAATTACCTGGATCTGGTGAGAAGTGCATGTTTCCTCGTGATAGTTCTTTATCTGCAAAAGAGAGAGTGCGTTGCAAATGCGTAATGAGCCCGGCAGTAGATAACAGTATATTAGGACTATCTGAAGAAGAGAAGCAGAAGATTAGGGAAGAAACTTTGAAGGAGTTGAGCAAGAAATGAAGACTTCTAAAACTATGCTGATTTATATTTGAAGGGAGGTGAATAAATGCCAAGAAAACTAAAAAATGTAGATGTTAGCTTTGTTTCAATAGTAGATAAAGCCGCAAACAAAAAGAAATTTTTCTTAACGAAGAGTGAACAAGAGCCGACATTCGAAAAAGAAGTTAAAATCATCAAAGGTGAAGATGAAGATCAAAAGCTTGTTTATGGGATAGTATACTCTCCTGGTAGCGCAGGAGATTCAAGTACACATGATGCGCATGGCGACTTCATGACTGCTGAGGATATTGAAAAATCCGCTCATAATTTCATTGCTAAGTATCGTAACATCGACACGCAGCATGATTTTAATGCAGGAGCAGGAGAAGTGGTAGAAAGTTATGTAGCTCCTGTTGATATGGAAATTAACGGTGAAACAATCACTAAAGGTACATGGGTGTTAGTGACAAAGGCCACCGATGAGATATGGAAAGACATTCAAGATGGCAAGATGACAGGCTATTCTCTCGCAGGAGTCGCTGAAACAGAAGTGATTGAGGAAGAAGTAACGAAAACTGAAGAGAAACAATTCAAGTCCTTCTTCCAAATGATGAAGGGCTTTTTTAGTGGAGAAAACATTCAAAAAGGCGAGGTTAGAGATAAGTTCAACCAAAACAAACATCGCCGTGATGTAAATGCTTCTTTCTCTGCACTAGAAGATACTTTCTATCAATCTCTTTGGAATGCCCCTACTGCTGATGCTATCGACTTAGATCGTATTGAAGCAGCTGCACTTGAATTTGTTGAGATTATCAATGAATTGAAGGGCACAGAAGCAGTTGTAAAGGCGTGGGAAAACAAACCTGTTGTATCACTTGCTGAAGAAGTAGAAAAAGCAGGTAAGAAAATCAGTAATACAAATATGGCTGATATTGATGCAGCTATTGAGTCATTAACAAATCTAAAAACGCGCGTCACACCGTCTCAGGAAGACGCAGGAAGTGAGGGAAATGGTATGAATCAAGAACATTTAGAAGCATTATCCGCTGTAGTAGAAAAGGCAGTAGGTCCAATTAAGGAAGAGTTAGCTACTGTTAAAAAACATCTTAATCTTGACGAGGAAAAAACAGAAGAGGATATCAAGGTAGAAAAAGCTGTTGAAGCTGCTACTGCTCCTTTACGTGAAGAGATTGAAGCCTTAAAGAAATCTCAAGGTATTAGCAATCAGCAAGATACTGATGTTATTCAGAAATCAGGTGTACAAAAAAACGTATGGAATGGCTTACTGTAAGCCTGAAGGAGGAAAACATATATGACACTTAATAACAAAACAATTATTGAAAAAGCAGACGTTACCCTTGCTACATTAGCTAGCGGTGGTTTAATGAACCCTGAGCAGGCTGATACATTCTTACGCATGGTACAAAGCGCTCCTACAATTTTAAAGGACTCACGCTTTGTTCAAATGGCTTCGGACACTCGTAAAATTGAAAAAATCGGCTTTGGTTCTCGTATTCTTCGTCCTGGTGTAGAAGGGAAAGTGTTAGCTGATGCAGATCGTTCCGCTCCAGCAACAAGCACAATTACATTAAATGCGAAAGAAGTAATTGCTGAAGTGCATATCACTTACGATACGCTAGAAAATAACATTGAGGGTAATAACCTACAAAATACGATTATGCAAATGCTTGCTGAACGTGCTGCATTAGATATTGAAGAATTAATTTTAAATGGTGATAAAACATCCGCTGATCCATATTTGGCTCTATTAGATGGTTTACGTAAACAAGCTAAGTCTCATGTAGTCGATCATGCTGCAGGTGCATTTTCGAAGGATGTATTTAAGAAAGCGTATAAATCTGTTCCTGCTAAATACCTTCGTAGCCCTAAAGATTGGAAGTTCTATACTTCGCACGGATTAGAAGTAGAATGGAAAGATCAAGTGGCAGGACGACAAACAAACTTAGGTGACTTCTCATTACAAGGCGGCCTTGCTTCTGCTTATGGAGTACCTGTTGATGGTATCGCGATGCTACAACCTTATACTGATACTACAAATACTGTATCTGATATTTTACTAACACATCCTAAAAACATTGTAGTTGGTATGAGCCGTAATATCCGTATTGAAGTTGATAAAGATATCCGCGCACGTAAATTTATCATTGTATTAACTGCTAAAATGGATACGAAGTTTGAAGAGGAAGATGCAGTAGCGAAAGTTATCAAAGTTAAGGAGTGATGACTTTTGAATTATTACGCTAAATTAATTATCGGTAAAACATATGACGTCCATGAACGTCTTTTTTTATTGGGTCAAGAAGAGAAGGTTACGAAGAAAACCTATGATTACCTAAATGGTAATGAACAATTCGAGGTCCGAAAAGAAGACAATAAATCTAAAGGAGAGGAGTGATAAGTATGGCACTTATTACTGCTCAAGAATTAATTGATTACACAGTATTACTTGAAGTTAAAAAACGTCCTGTTCCTTTATTGGAGCAGGACATACTTGAAGCAGATACAGAGATTTATAATCTCTCTAAAATAGATTTCACTGATAAGACGAAGTATCCTGAAGTGCCAGCAGAGGTAAAATTAGCGTGTAAGAAGTTAGCACAGTATTACGCTTATAAAAATGCTGATACAACTGCGATGAAGGGTATTAAGTCTGAAAGTATCGGTAGCGGTGATTATTCTTATACAAAGGATAGTTCCAGTATTGCGAAGCCTTCTGTATTATACCTTTTACAAAAGTTTATGGATCATAAAGGTAAGAATAAAGTCACATTCAAAATGAGGGCTATATAATGTCTCTTCAAGGGATGATGGTCCATGAATGTGATATTTACCATTTACAGAAGGAAACAAAGCCTGGTAAGTTCGGACAGCCAGGAGAAGAAGTGTATTTATACAAGGATACTCCTGATATAGCAGAACAAAGCTGCTACTTTATAGAAGGTACAACTGCCTCTATACAATCAGTACCAAACCAATTAAACAGTCAAGAAATCCGAGTATTGTTTATGCCGGATGCTGATGTTAAGCATAATGACAAAGTAATCAAAAAAGATACGAATGTCACTTATTATGTACGCAATCCCTTTCCAGTAAAAAATCCACACACTGGTGAGGTTTCACATATAAAAGCCATTGCAGAGAGGAAGAGTGAGCCATGGCTAGCCAAATAACGACTAGAGGGTTCCGTGAGTTCAGCGCCAAGTTGAATCGTATGGCAAATGGATTGGATCAGAACGTTGCTTTATGGCTTGAAGCTAGCGGATTTCAATTTCTAGAAGAGGTTCAAAATCAAATTATTTCATTAGCAGTTGTTGATACAAGACGACTGCTAAATTCGTTTGATAAAGGCGGAGACGGAAATGTATGGCGCTCCTCTGATGGCGGTTTAGTTTTAGAAATAGGGACGAATGTCGATTACGCTAAGCTTCAAAATGATGGGTGGCAGCAGGTAAGAAGATTCGTTCCAGGTAGATGGGAAGGTCATAATTTTGAATATGATCCACATGCACCTACTGGAATGATGCTAACTGCAAAATTCATAGAAGGTCGTCCGTATTGGGATAATGCAGTAGCAATATATGAGCGCATGTTCCAACGTTCATTTGACCGCCAATTTAAGCAATGGGTACAGAATGGAGCGAGATAATTATGTATGAGCAAATACATGGCTCTATGAAAGCTTTTGTATACGACAGTTTACCTGTTAATACATTCGCTTATCATAATCAAGTTCCAGAAGAATTAGTCATTCCATCGGTATATTATCCGATTTTATCTATAAATGATGATAAAACTTCAAAAGATCATTACACCTTACTATACACGATGATAGTAAGGTTTTTTAATACAACAACAGATAAGGCAATGCAAGCAGCAGAAAATGTTGCTAATAAAATCAGAAGCAACGGTTACACAGTACACCTTCGTAATGAAGATGGTAGTGAATCGATTGATACGATTTATTTTCGGAGAGTAACAACTGCTCCAAGTGGAGTTGGTTCTGCACAACTAACAATGATTTTTGAATACCAACAAGCTTATGTAAATTAAGGAGCGTGAAATATATGGCTGAAACAGCTGGAACAGTTAAGAACAAAATGTATCGTGGTGATGAATTTATTATCGCTGCAAAAATAAAGGATCAGACCAATCAATCCATATTAGTTAGACCATTTGATCAAACTGAAGACTCTCATAATATTGAGGCTGATGAAATTGAAGCAGAATCCAAAGATAGATCATATTCCGATTACGGAAAAAGAAAAGAAACTCGTTCGTTCTCTTGTACGTTAGCTGAAGGAGACCCATATTATCCTGCTGTTAAGGCTGCTATTAGAAATGGTGAATATATGGAGATTTATGAAATTAATATGAGAACGAAAGAAGCAGAAGCTGGTAACTATATGATTACTTCTTTTGAACGTTCTTCATCTAATGGTGAATTTGTTTCTTATTCAGTTGAAGTGAAATTATCCGGATCTGTAAGAACAGAAACACTCACAGAAATCCCTAAGGGTGCAGGTCAGTAAAGGACGGTAAAAACCGTCCTTTTTAAATTTGAAAATAATATCCGATTAAGAGGAGATTGATATATATGCGTTTTGAAATCGATAAAAAAGAATACGAATTAAAACTTACTTTTGGAAACATCTATGAATTAAATAAAAAATATGAAGGTGGTTCAAACGAAGTTGTAATGGCTTGTATGCAAGGAGATTTAGAGTTGTTTGTTGATGCTATCTACTTTGGATTAATGCATACAAAAGAAGGATTTACACGAGATAAAGTTATGGAGAACATTGAAAAACAATTTGAAGAGGGTAAAATCTCTCAAGAGTTTATTGAAGAACTTTTAAATGAGGTGGTAGCAGAAAGTACTTTTTACCAAAAGACAACAAAAAAGTTGAGAAAACAAATGAAGAAGCAGTATCTAGCCAAGAATCCAGAAGCAGTGGAGAACCCAGAGATGATGGAAATGGTAGAGGAAATGTTCGGGAAAATCGAAGAGTAAGAGAATTTACCCGCGAGGACCTAGATAAAATTCAGCAAGATGGTTTTAGATATTTAAAATTATTGCCTAGCGAGGTTATGGAACTTACCCCTCGTGAATTCGAAAATATGATGATAGGTCGGAATGAGCAGCACCTTGATGAGTTGCAAACAAATAGTATGTTTGCGCTTATGATGCGCGTAGCCTATCATCACGATCCTAAAAAGCAATTGAAACCAACTGATTTATTCGACCGTAATAAGTTGAATGGAGAAAATAATCAAGAGTTAACTATAGAAGAAAAAATGAAAAAAGCGCAAGAACATATGCAGTTCTTACAAAATCTCAACTTCGATTAGAAAGGAGGGAGAGATTTGGCCACACAAGAAGAATTAGTTGTTCAATTTAGGGCTGAAACCGATCAAATGCGTCGTGAAATTCAACAGATGCGTCGTGAAATGAACGATTTTGTCACATCAACCAGTCGAAGCTCCAGAGAATATCGACGCAGTATTGAAAGTATGGGAGATTCCAATAGTGAGTATAGTCGTAGATTACGGCAAATGAAATACGAACAACGAGAAGCTATGAAGCCTCATATTGAAGAATTAAAACGAACTAAACTCGCTTATTTAGATGCTGCTATGAGTATGAAAACATACTCTGGTAGCGCTCAGGATTTAATTGCTCAGGTTAACAGAATTGGTAAGGCAGAAAAAGCCGCGAATGATGAAATTATGAAACTAGACAGAATGAAACAAGCTAGTATTTTGCAAACCATCGGCATGTTGAACAATATGTCTACAACATCCAGTAAACTACAAGGCAACTTACAACGTATGGGTAATCCATTATACAACGTTTCTAGAGGTGCTTTAGCGGCAACAAATGCAATGGAACGATTGGCTAATAGAAGTAGTTCCGCTCAGTTAGCTTTAGAATTTCTTGGACCTACTGCGAATATGAAGCAGTTAAATGATCAAATTCGTATTATTAACCAATCTGTTATGGGAATGGGACAAGCGTTTTTAGTCGTTGGTGCTGGAGCAGTTATGTTTTATGGTAAATTGCATAAAGCCAATATGGAGATGAACCCTAAATACGCAAAAGCATATAAAGACATGATGGAGTCACTTACTGAAGCTTTACAGCCAATGAGGGATGCATTTGCCGCTTTAATGATTCCTATTTATAATTTTGTTAACACAATGGCAAAAATGGTCATCGCATTTAATGAAGCGCATCCTACTTTAGCAAAATTCATCCAAGGGACAATGATGTTAGTTCCAGCCTTAACACTCCTATTGCTGCCATTAGGTGCAGGAATGGGATTATTAAAAGGGTATAGAGCAGCGTTTGCTGCTTTATGGATGATTATTAAACCGGCGGTAATGGTGTTAGCTATGGCAAGTCCCGTAGCTTGGGCGCTAGCAGCTGCAATAACAGGTTTAGCTTTAGGGTTTACTTATGCTTATAAAAATATAGAACCATTTAGGAACGCAGTAAATAACGTGATAACCATTTTTAAAGCGTTTTGGCAAGTTTTACAAGGAAATAGTGATGGTGCAGCTAGTATGCTCACTACACTAGGAATGTCACCAGAGAATACTAGAGCGATCATATCATTTGGTGAAACAGTTCGAGGGGTAATTGAAACAATTAAGCAGGTTTTTTCAGGCTTTGCAGTATTCATGCAAGGCATTTTTGCGTTGTTCGCAGGTGATGAAGAAAACGGAACAGCATTATTAAAATCGTTAGGGATGAATCAGGCAACAATTACAACGGTTGTTAATACTGTATCGTCTATCAAGCAAGCAATAAGCGAATTTTTAAGCGGAATCTGGTCCTTCATGAATGAGATAGGAAACCAAATAGCCCAGTTTTGGCTAGAAAACGGCAGTCAGATAAAACAAGCCTTTTCCGATTGTTGGTCCGTAGCGAGTGAAATAATAAAATCGGTAATGCCGATTATAGTCACAGTTTTCCAATTTGCGTGGCCGATTATTAAAGAGATTGTGATTGGAACGCTAGAAGCGATACGTGATTTTATACAAGGAATTCTAAAAGTTATACTCGGAATCGTGAAAGTTTTTTCATCCCTTTTTACTGGCGATTGGGCTGGAGTGTGGGAAGGGGTTAAGGAAATTTGGTTCGGAGCACTAGAAGCGATTTGGGGTTACCTACAATTATGGGGTGCTGGTAGAGTCTTGAAATGGCTTGGTAAATTCGGAGACGACATAGGAAGGTTGTTCGGTAAGTTTTGGGGAGATATAAAGAAGATTTGGAATGATGCCCTTGCAGATTTATATGTATTCTTCGGATCAAAATTAGAAACTATAACCCGTCTTGCACAAAGTTGGGGTGGCATGTTCAAAAATTTCTTTGTTGGAATTTGGGACGCTATTATAGGCGGAATACAAAGCAAAATGAACAGTGTAGTTTCAGCTATTGGGTGGGTACTAGGTCAAGCGGTGAATACAGTCCAGCGTTTTGTAAGTTACTTTTTCACGATTGGTCAACAAATGATTTCTGGTCTGATGAATGGTATTTACAGTTATGCTAATAAACTTATAGACCAGGTGTTTAATATTGGTCGTTCCATAAAAGATACAATTACTGGATTTTTCCGTATCCACTCTCCTTCACGTGTGATGAGAGATATAGGGGTATACGTAGGTCAAGGTTTGGATCAAGGAATGGATAGCATGATCAATCCACTAGTGCGTACTGCATTAGATATGGCATCTGCTGTTAAAGATGGATTTTCCAGTTTGACAGATTCAATTCAGATGGGTGACATTCTTCCTGGTAATGTAGTAGCTCCTGTGATTCCTTCAATTTCAGGAAGTTACAATGCCCCATCATATGTATCTGGTGTTAATTCATCATCAGATTTCGGGCAACAAGCAATGATTAACTCTCAATCAGCTAATGTTGCAAGTCAAAATGATAATAGGTTAGTAGCAGCTGCAGTTAAAAATCTAGGTGACAAATTAGATAACTTACAAGTTGTAATGGAAGGTGAAACAGTAGGACGTATTGTAAGACCTCATGTAAATGAAGGGAATGCAGTCGAAAACACAGTAAGGAGGTACTTCTAATGGACGTACAAATCACACGATTAAATGGACAAACTATTAAACTATCTGACATAAGCGTCCAGGTGCAGGACTTCCGTGTGGGATCGATTGAAATGCGTCCTACCTATATAGATGTAGAGGGAGCGAATGGAAGAATTAGCACAGGATCTACTTATGGGGTACGGACTATTACCGTACCTTTTTATTTTAAAGCGCAGGATTTATTAGATGTAGCGATAACGAGAGACAAACTATTTGAAATGATACTAAGTACAGAATCTTTTTACATTCGGGAACTAAGACGACTAGAGTATCAAAATGGAGATAATCAATTCGTTAGTGGAAAACGATACAAAGTAAATATTTCTTCTACATTTGATATAGATCAGCAACTTAAATATGGGTTTGGTGAATTAGAATTTGAAACAGCAGACTTGCCATTCGCTGAATCGATTGGAAAATCATCAGATATTCAACGTGATGGGATTAGCCCAGGGAGTGGATTATGGGGAGCAGGGATGGGCATTATTAGTGATCCTGCGTCAAGGATATATAAACATAAAGCCGTATCAGGGCAGAGATTTCAAATTTTCAATCCTGGTAACATTCCAGTTCATCCTTTTGAACAAGAATTAAAAATAACGATTAGTGACGTAGCTGGTAGTACAGCAGGATTTATGCTTAAGAATCATACAAATCTTAGTACTGCAACAATAACATCATCTTTATATATTACAGACACCATTATTTACTCGGGTCCGAATATAGGTAGGAACGGCTTATCCTTTTTAAGGAATACAAAGAAGGATTTCATTGAGCTTGTACCAGGGTGGAATACCCTAGAAGTGTTTAATTGCACCTCAGCAACAATAGAATTCGATTTTAGATTTTACTACAAGTGAGGTGATTTAATATGTATGTACGTGATTTAGAAAATATAGAGTATATCACACAAACAACTTATTTAATTGAAGAAGAATTAAATGGGAATTGTGTGTTTTCTGCAAAGATGCCTCCTAATAAAGTGAATTTAACATTTCTTAATAGACTCTCAGAAATGTGGACTTTAGTCGATGATAATGAAACGGAATACAAAGTTGTTTATCTGAAAAAGCAGGGTGAAGGGCAAACATTAACTGCTGAGATTAAAGCGGTACCGAAATTTTATGATGACTTCGACAATGGCCGTGTGTATGAAGAATATAATCAATCTTTTACTGCGAATGCTTGTTTTGCAACTATTTTTAGTGGAAGTGGCTATATTTATCAATTAAACGGTAGTTACAACTCGCTACAATGGGAAGGATTTGGTGGTGGATCTACCCGACTTGAAATGTTTAAAGATGCATTGAATCGTTATGGAGCAGAATTTAAGGTGCTCGGCAAGGTTGTAACCATTGAACCGCAAATCGGAGTTGACTTAAACGTCATGTACCGCCATAGATTGAATGCTTCAAATATAGTTCAAGAAGTTGATGCATCAGGTTTTTGGACATACGCTAAAGGGTATGGCGATTTTACAGAAGAAGATGGATGGCAAGGTGCTAAATTGATTCGTGAGTATACATCACCACTTGCAAGTATTCCTGGAATCGGAGTGCGTCACGCTCCACCTTTAAAAGACGGTCGCATAAAATTATCCGCTACAATGGATAGCGGTTTAAAAACAATTGTGAATGAAAGTTTAAAAATTAGCGTAACTGCTGATATACACGATTTAACGAAACAGAAATACCCGATTGCGCAGAGTGGACTTGGTGATCGGGTATTTCTTATTGATGAAAGAATTGGATTGGATACAGAAGTGCGTGTTGTAAATCGTAGTGTGTTACGAGATTGGCGTGGCAACATTCTTGATGTTCAATTGACTTTCGGAAGTCAGGACATTACCAAAAGGTATCAGTCTAATTTGGATCATGCTGCTAAAACAATTAATGATTTGATAGAAGGACGAGAAAAACTCCCAATCAATGCAATGGCAGCAGAAGTAGCCAATGTTACGAAAATGATTCTAGGCGTAACTAGTGAAATTGATATTACACCACAAGGATTAATTGCAATAGATAAAACAAACCCAAATTATGTTGTGGTTTTGAATAGTGCAGGATTAGGCGTAAGTACAGACGGAGGAACAACCTTTAGAAATGCGATTACAGGCAGAGGAATTGTTGCTGAACGAATATTAGCAGGGGAAATCAAAGGTTCCACATTACGTACTGATAGTGGCTCTAACTACGTTCACATAGAAAAACAATTTATCCGTTTGATGGAGTCGAATTTAAACAGAATGTACTTTGGTTACTACTATGTAGACGGCAAGGTCCAACCTACAATTTTACTCCATGAAAATATAGACCCCGCAAAATTTAAAGATGGAACAATGGTTATATCACAACAAAACTTAGTTGGTGACTACATTGCAAATATGGGTATTACAAAAGGTTATGATCTTTCAGGAAACCCTTATTATCCGTCATTACTAAGGTTATACCATAATGGAAATATCTACTTAACTGGAGATAATATTACAACGATTACAGGTAAACAAGGTATTAAATTAATTTCTGATAACGCAAGTACTAGAATTGATGCGAAAAATATCAGTCAATACGCAAAGAACGGGGTGTATACCGTAGAAGCGACAAACGGAATCGCTTTTACAACGACATCTTCTTCTTTTTGGGTTGAGGCGCCAGAAGCTACTTTCAAATGTCAGGTGCGAACAAAAGGTATTAACGTATTTGATAATGCACCAGATTCCACAGGAACTATCAAATATATGAACGGATTCAAAGGTTGGGGGTTTTATGGTCATATTGGAGCACAAGGGTGGGCTTATATTAATATATCTTAGGAGGAAATTATGGAATATCAGTATTTAGGTATTGTAGTAACAATTAATGAAGACGGATCAGTAAAAATTCCATTAGATAAATTAGCCGATATCGGCGTAAAACCTGGTGATGTAGTTGAGATTTTCTCAGATCATGACCAGGTTTATTTGCGTAAAACAGATACATTTTGTGATATGTGCAAAAAGAATGCTCATTTGCATAAGTTAGGAACGTTAAACGTGTGCTCTGATTGCTTAACTAACTTACAGCAACAAGCAGCACAAGTATCACAACAATAAAAGAGGTGAGACCAATTGGCAGAAATACTTAAAATAAGAGAAATAACAATTGATACCATGCAGCACAAGGATTTCAATGTAAAAGAAGAGGAACTAAAGCTCATCCGGTTTTACCAGAATGATTTAAACTCTGCCAAACTATTAATCAATGTTACTCACGACAAAGTAGTAACAGATTTTTCGTCAGCAACTAGTGTACAAATTGCATTTTTAAAGCCTGATTGTAAACGAGTATTCCAAGATGTACAGAATGTAAATCAAATGCAGGGTAAGTACTATGTTGTTTTAAGTGCACAAACCCTGATTGCCTACGGTAATGTCATTGCACAATTGAGGTTCACTTTCCCGAATAACAAAGTAATTGAAACTTGCAAATTCGCATTCACAGTAAGTGAATCAATAATGTCTGATGAGGCGATGAAATCTACAAATGAATTTCCAGTAATCCAAAAAGCGATTGAAGCAGGTAAGAAGCTTGAAGGTGTAGATATTGACGGGATTATTGCTGCGGGTGAAAAAGCTGATGGAGCAGTCAAGCGTACAGGCGATAGAATGACAGGGCTTTTAGAATTTGATGTAAGTACAGGTGAGAAAGCTATCCGTGGATCAAGTGATGGTATAGCTCGTGCAGGTTTTTCTTTCAATACAAACCAGCTTATTGCGTATGACTGGGCAAATGCTCACCCTATATTCTATTTCGATTCCAATGAGAACTACTTCTATATGCAAGCCGAGACGAACCTGTTAAAGCGATCGGGTGGCACTATGGAAGGGCATCTAAACTTTACATCAAATAAGAACCTAGTTTTCAAAACTGATGCTGGTGTGGAACTGGCGACGATGGCGGTGGACGGAAACGGAAACTACTTCGCATGGAATAGTCCTGGTGGTAGATACTTATGGAAACTTGATCCTACAGGAAAGTTTGAAGTCAATGCTGATAACCTACTACCAAAGTCAGGCGGCGAAGTAACGGGTACTGTAGCGTATACAGACATCTTCCCGCAGGTATTCAAGAAAGCGGGTAGGAAATCGTGGGCGGTGCACAGATCTGATAACAATTCATTGATATTCGTACCTGAGTTAGTAGCGGGAACAAGTACGTGGGACTGGGCTAAACAAGTTGAACTTACTGAACATGGGACAGTTAGACAGTCTAACGATACAAACTGGACTGATATTACATTCCAACCGAACGTTACTAATATTGATGGACGTGTATCACAAGCACGACGAACAGGTGGAACAGTATCATTAGCCCTAACATACAGAGCCACATCATTGACTAACAATGCCATTGCCGTACTACCTAACCAATTCAAGCCTGGAAGACCTGTAGACACGCATGTTCCTGATGGTGCAGGTAGGGCTGCTAGGATTATTGTAGATGTGGATGGCACTGTTTATTGCTCTACATTAAATGAAGACATGCGAGCGTTACTCACATATACGGTATAAGGAGTTGATGACGTGTTAAACTTTGGTTACTGCTACAACGAAGAAGGAAAGTACACCGAAATGGTGCAAGAAGAAAAGAAAGCTATCTATAAGGAAGTCACGAAGTACAGGGAAGAAACAAAAAGGATCGTTACAGAAGAGAAGCTTTGTAAGGTACATGCCGTGAATGTTATCGGTAAAGAAAAGTGCCCTGACTGCGTCATGTATAATGCTGAGTTTAAAATCGTGCAGATTCCATATACAGAAAATGTATTCGTAGGGACAGAAACTGTAATCCCTTCTAACTGCACATATATTTCACCGCCTGACCAGGTGTACGAGCCTGTATTCAAGAATGGCGAGTGGGTTAAAACGGTAGAACCAGAACCTGTAGAACCTAAACCACAAGAACCATCAGAGTTAGAAAGAATTAAGCAACAATTAGCTGATATTCAGAAAGAACTAGAGGGCATCAAAAATCAGAAGCCACCAACTCTTGATGAAACAGAAGTACCAATAGCGTTTGCAGCACCTATACAAGATACACCAGATTATGAACATGAAATTAATAAAATAAAACAAGTCATTCCGGATTTAGGAGAGCAAATTGTTGATTTAAATAGTAGAATAGCGGATTTAGAAAACAAAGAGCAGGTGTAATTGACTGGTCTTTTTTATTTTTTAGAAAAGGAGGTGAACAATTGGAGAGAGTTCATGATATTTTCAGAAGTCTTAACATAATTGATGTTTTCAACTCTACAACATTTAAACTTGGTTCATTAGTTGGTGGAGGTTTAGGTACGTTTTTAAGTATCATATATGGAAAATCTAACTTAATATGGATTTGCATTTTAATGATGGTAGTCACTTTAGATTGGATTACTGGAAGCAAGGCATCTAAATTAGATGGATCGTATTCATCAGCATATGGAGTAGAAGGCATCGCGCGTACCGTGGTGCTTTTTTTATTGCCCTGTTTAGCTCACATGTTTGATATCGCGTTTAAGTTACCTGATTTCTTTTTCTTTATGGTAACTGGCGGTTTAACATATCACATTTTCAACAGTTTCACAGCTAATTGCGTTCGTGTTGGTTGGGATAAATGGATTCCAACGTGGTTATTGGAAAGTGTAGCGAGTGAAATTGAAGCAAAAATAAAACGTTCTGATACAAGGAAACGGAGGAAATAACGATGCAAGAGAAATTCAAGAATTATGGATTATGGGTAGCATTATTTGCGTTGGTAGGGATGGTATTAATGGATGCCGTTCCTCACTTTAACTTAGGAAGATATCAAGAATACGTAGATATGATTCTATACATTTTGATTGCTGCAGGTGTTGTATCTAATCCTACAGCTGGCAAGTGGTTTGCTGATAAACGAAATGAAGGAGCGGATAAGTAATGGGATATATTGTTGATATGTCTAAATGGAATGGAAGTCCTGATTGGGACACAGCAGCAAAACATTTAGATTTCGTTATTTCTCGTGTGCAGGATGGTTCTAACTATGTTGATCCCGTATACAAATCTTATGTAGCTGCAATGAAGGTTCGCAACATTCCTTTTGGTAATTATGCGTTCTGTAGGTTTGTATCGATTAATGATGCAAAGAAAGAAGCGCAGGACTTTTGGAATCGAGGTGACAAAAGCGCTACGGTTTGGGTGGCGGATGTAGAAGTGAAAACAATGGAGGACATGAAATCCGGTACACAAGCTTTTATCGATGAATTACGACGACTAGGTGCTAAGAAAGTTGGTTTATATGTTGGCCATCATATGTATGCTCCATTTGGTATGGCGAATGTAAAAAGTGACTTTGTATGGATTCCGCGTTATGGAGGTAATAAGCCATCATATCCTTGTGATATTTGGCAGTACACGGAGACAGGAAATGTACCTGGTATTGGCAAATGCGACCTAAATTCACTTATTGGAAGCAAGTCTTTATCTTGGTTTACTGAAGCAGAACAGAGACAGGAGCAAGTACGAGCGGAGGAACCTACACAAAACATCATCCAATCAGGTGCTTTTTCACCTTATGAAACTCCTGATGTTACAGGAGCGTTAACGTCCTTAAAAATGACTGCTAAATTCATTTTGCAACCTGATGGATTAACATATTTCATTTCCGACCCGACATCAGATGCGCAATTAAAAGCAATGAAAGAATACCTTGACCGTAAAAATTGGTGGTATGAAGTTAAATAAAAACAAGAGCCGTCCTGTTGGACGGCTTTTTATTTTGCATCAATAATATCAATAAATTTCAAGGTCATATTATTGTGAAATGCATCAGTGCAAAGTATAGATTTATTCAACGGGTCAATATCAACAACGGTCATATAGTTAGTGAGTAAAAAACCACCTTCGTAATATGTAACCAATATTTCTTCTTCAGATAACAATGAACATAACAACATGTTCTCAATCAATTCTTGTTCATCCTGGGTTAATGTAGGGCGTTCTACCTTCGTTTTTTCTTTAATAATTTCACGGATACCAGCGAATTGCTCAGGCATCGCTGCGAATGGAGTCCATTTGACCATTCCTCTTCCCTTTGGCATATTAGCGTTGTTCATGCTTTATGTCCCCCTAACAATGTGTTTCTGTATCTTGCTGTTGCACTATTTGTATACGAAATCCCTCTTAATATGCTGTTCTTTCCAAATTTAGTGCGTATTTCGTCCATTACCTTAGTTAGTTTCATTTCTTTTTCTCGTTGTATTACATTATCGAATAGTGAGATTTGTTCTTCGCCTTCATTGATTAAGTTAGTTAAAGAAACATTGATGGATCTAATGGGTTCTCCAGTATAAAACTCATGTAAATAATATGTACAAATCTTATATATATCCATTGTTAAATTGGTCGGTCGGTTCATAGTGTGAGTTTTTCTGAAACCACCAGAGTAATTCTTACTGTAACCAATAGAAAAATGGATAGTTTGAGCCAGTTTGTTTTGTCTTCTCATGCGGTAACAAACTTCCTCAATGTGTTCCAACAGAATAATCGGGAATTCCTCTATGGTGTAATCACGCATAAGTATTTGGCTTTTGCCAATAGAAGTTGTTGCTGGAGCATATTTTTCTGATATTCGGCTAAAATCAATGCCGTTGCTATGTAAGTGTAGTTCTTCGCCAATGACACCAAAGCTTTGCTTTAAGTATTTGAGTGGGTATTGCGCCAAGTCTCCGATTGAATGAATTCCTTTTCGGTTTAACTTCGCTTCTGTCTTACCCGAAATTCCCCAAAACTTAGTAAGTGGTCGTATTGGCCATAATTTTATGGGTACATCTTCGTACTTCCAGTATGCTATGCAATCTTTTGTTTTCTTCGCTTCTACATCTAAGGCTACCTTGCTCATTAAAGGGTTAGGACCAATTCCTATCGTGCATTCAATTCGTGTTTTCGCATATATCTCTCGTTTGAATTTCAATGCAAACTCATACGGATCGTTAGCAAATAAATGAATACTATCCGTAATATCCATAAAAAACTCATCGATAGAATATTGGTGAAAATCCTCTACAGTAACGTATTGTAGGGCTAATTTCGTGATGAAATTGGAACATTTAATATAGGTTTCCATAATTGGATTTACCACAAGGATATCGTTACGACGTGGTATTTCATACAATCTAGCCATTTTCTTTACGCCTAACGCTTTTAATGGTGGAGTTGCAGCCAAAACAATAGAGCCACTCCTATTTACATCACCAACTACAGCTAACTTCGTGTGAAGTGGGTCTAATCCCATCTTGATACAACTGACTGAAGCATAAAAGCTACGAAGATCTACACATAAAACAATTCGGTTCGGTAATATTGAATAGTCATACACCGTTATTCCCCCTAAATAACAGAACGTTAGTTCTTATTATATACGAATGTATGTTCTTTTATGAAGAGGTTTTTTCAAAAAAAATAAAAATAGCTTCACTTGTTTAAGTGAAGCTACATCCAAAAATCGTCATAATCAACATCCTTATGCGTTATCTTTTTCAAAGCCCTAACAATCTTTTGTGCATTTTTCATTGTTGGTGCGAATGCATCTCCTTGACATATTCGACTTATGGTAGATTTACTTACCCCACTTTCTTCAGCTAATTCTTGCTGAGTAACCCCGTTTTTATCCAAAAAACGAGCTATTTTTGAACGCCTTCCTTTCCCTAGGTTAAGCCAATTCATTTTGATCACTCCTGTATTTAATTCGTTAGTACAAGAATGTCCAAAAGTTTTATTTTTAAAACCTCCAGAAAATAGGAATGTTAAGCAAGCAGTATGAAATACCTTTTACCATACCAAACAAATTACGATTATCAGTTCCAAATTAATATCCTTTTAAAACTTCGTTTCACCTATTCCAAATAGAATTCGTTCACAGAATACTGCTACAGACATTACAAGATTAGTATTTTCAATGTTTCATAGCTGTTTTTATCTCTTCTAATCTTCAGGGACTATTCTTGCAGAATACACAAAGAAGGGTGGTGTGAGTTTGTGATATTTGAGTTAGTAAGTTCAGCTGCAGTCGGTGGTGTAGTCTTTCTATCAAAAATGCATCAAAAAGGCGCGACAAATGATGCTTCCAAGATTCAAAGGATTTGCGCAAACTGCGGTTTGAAAGTAAAAGAAGGAAAAGAGACCAGGACTATACAGCTCCTTCGCAAAACGAGAAATGATTGGGGAGTTGAATATGCGTATAGGATTCCACTTGGTCTTAGCTTCTCCGATTTTGAACAAAAGATGCAGCATTTAGAGGATGGATTAAATCACAAGAGCAAAGTTTATGATTTCAAATTACAAGACTTAAAATCTCTCCGAATGCGGAAAGATATTTTAAAACAAATACAAAACATCATAAACAAGAAAAAACTCGTTAGAAAGGAAATTGAGCTGTCTTACGATGGTTTGCTAAAAATACGAGTTTATGAGAAAGGGATTCCTGATTTCGTTAAATTTGAAGAGGATATGATGAAGCAATGTAGGGGGTGGGAGGTACCGATTGGTTATACGAGGGATGGATTAGTAAAACATGACTTTGATCAATTAGCACACATGATATCAGCCGGCATGACGGACATGGGTAAATCAAATGTATTAAAACTAATAATCACATCACTAGTACGTAACCAATCAGAAAATACAAAGCTATTCCTTATAGATTTGAAGGGTGGTCTCTCTTTTAACCGATACAGATTCTTAAACCAGGTCGAATCAATTGCGAAGAATCCAGAGGAAGCCCTTGAGACTCTAAAGGAATTGCAAGATAAACTGAATGCTAGAAACGAATACTTACTAGAAAAAGGATACGAAGATATAAAAGAAGCTGGAGATCCAACGAGGTACTTTGTCATTGTAGATGAAGCAGCCGACATGACGCCATATCAGGATTGCAGAGAGATCATCGTTGATATAGGTCGTCGTGGCAGAGCAGCGGGATTTCGCTTGGTATATGCGACGCAGTATCCGACTAATGAAGCTTTGCCATCGCAATTACGCCAAAACATAGGTGCTCGTATTTGCTTTAGATTACAGACAGAAGCAGGGAGCCGTGCCGTTTTAGATGAGGGCGGCGCAGAAAGTCTTCCCAATATAAAGGGAAGGGCTATATACCAAACGAACGAGAAGAAGGTCCTGCAGACGATTTATATTGATAATAAACAAATCGATAACATTATAAAGCCACACATCAACATCAGAGCGAGGAAGGAGCATGAAGATGCAAAAACTAGCCATGAAGGAAGCGAGAACGGAAAGTATACTCTTGAGCTTGAAGAAACTCGGCTTTCTTAGCAGAAAGCAAATCCAGGTACTTCATGATCTTGGTGGTGACAGGAATGCTTCTCGTGTAATGAAAACCCTAGAAGAATATGTTTCTAGCTTTAGGGATGGAGAAAAGGTGTACTATCTCAATAAAGAAGGACGCGAACGTATCGGGAGTAAGAAAATACTCAAACGTTCGAATCAATTCCGCCACTACATCATGCGAAATGACATCTACATTGCTTACGAATGCCCGAAAACGTGGAAGCAGGAAGTGAAGATGAATGTGAAAGGTATCGTTTCCATAATTGCAGATGCACTATTCACGGATAATAGCCGTTATCACATAGTAGAAGTGGACCATGAGCAAAAGATGAGCGCGAACCGTATCAAGATGCAAAAGTATCGCAAATTGATTGAATGCAAGGTATTTGAGAAGCCACCTAAATTTATTTGGTACACCACAACGGAATACCGCAGAAAACAACTCCAGAAGCTTTGCGAGGGATTGGATTGCAACATATTTACGGTTACTGATTTCCATTAAAAACAGGGAGATGGTCCATATGGCAGCAGAGACGATGAGCATCAAAGATTTTATGGATGGTAACTATGGAGCGAAGAAAAAGTGGAGCTTGTTCAAAAAGAAAGCAAAAAAATACGCACCTGTCGCAGTGCGCATTTCATTAGTAATCGGTAGTGCTATTATATTCAGCAACATTATAGATATTCCGCATGTATTTGCTGACGGAAATAATCCAGATGTGAATGAAGTATTTAAAGATGTGCAGTCCAATGATGGGGCAATAAAAAATTATATAGATGGCCAGTTATACAATCGTATTGTAAATGCATTTGAGCCGGTTATCTTCTTGATCAAAGCAGTATCCTATCCAATAGCATCCGTTGTAGCGTTATGCGGTGGTTTGTTCATAATGGTTGGTAGTCAGGAACGGGGATTCTCGCTAATAAGTCGTGCAGGGATTGGCTATATTGTAGTCCAAATGATTCCATTGTTTATGAGATTACTTGTTGAAATTGCTAAGGCAATATAAATATTTCCCTCTCTTAAACTGAATAAATAAGTGTTGCTTTTTAATAATAATAGAATTCTAATCATTGATTAATGAAAATATTATCATATCTATTTATAATGGGTATAAATAGAGAGGGGTTTTAATATGGAATTGTATGAAAAATATTTCAATTACCAGCCTGATTTTAAAAAAATGTTTGAAGAAGGCGCTATAATCGTTCCGGATACTAACTTTTTATTGGCGGCTTACCAATCACGTAACGTTACTATTGATGAAGTAAAAAAAGTGTTAGAAGGACTAAATAAAAATAATAGACTTATTATACCCGAACAAGTTATATATGAGTTTTCTGAAAATAGACAACGCATTATTTTGGAACAAATCTCAAGTATAGATGATGAAATGAATAAAGTTTACAATCCTCAAAAAGAAATGAAGAAATTTATGCCAGCTGCTGAAACTTCGACAGAAATAATGGATGCTCAAAAGAAAAGAGATGATTTATATAATGCATCGCAAGAATATAAAAAAAGTTTGAAAAAGGTAAGAGAAAAGATATTAGCATTAATAACTCATGATGAGTATTTCGAATTTATCAAAGAACTTTGTCAGAAGTCTTTTTATCCGTACTCAAAAAGTAAGGATGTTTTGAGGGAAGAAGGATTAAGAAGAATTTCTCTTGGTATAAAACCAGGAACAAATGAAAATAAAAGCGATCCAACTGGAGACTATATAATTTGGTCTGAGATGATGACTTTAAAACAAAATGTAATTTTTGTTAGTAACGACCAAAAGAAAGATTGGATACATAAAAATAATAAAAATCTACAACTAGGTGTGGACCAAACGTTATTATCTGAATTCTTTTCTGTAACAGGCGGGAAGTATTTTGTCCATGTTACTCCTAAAGAATTTATTAAATTCTTGGTTCCAGCATTAGAAAAAGCCGTAGAAGAAGATTTAGATTTTTCGGTTTTAAATACTATTCCTGAAAGTAAAGGTCTTTGGGAAATACACTTGAACAGAATTCCTACAATAGATGATGTGAAAATTGTTGAAAAGATAATGCGTTTATCTGGCGTTATAAATCCTTCAGTATTTTTGACATATGAAGATGAAAAGGCGTTTTCAATTATTGCTAGTTCATTTGGATTGGAAAAGAATATAATTGACCAAATTACCGAAATTATAGAGGAACAATTCGCAGAAGAATTGTGTGGATTATCTTACCCAGGTGCAGCTTTCTATGTATATAATTAATTACTAAATAAAATTAGATTTATAAAATAATAGACATCCTTTTGTAGTCAATTAGTAATTCTATGAATTTAATAGGCTATCAATTTCTGCTGAATTCAAAAAAATTCCAAACAAAAAGAACCCATATTACATAAGTGGGTTCTTTTCTATTTAATCCAGAATTGCCACCATTTCTTCTTCTCCTGCGCTGCAACTAACATCCTTTTCGTCTCTTGTTGTTCACGAATCGTCTTCATAAGTAGTTCGTCATGGCTCTTTAAACGTTCACCAAGATGTTTCTCTGTTGATTGCATCGCCTTTTAATCGGGGCTTTTTTATTTGCAGGAAATTCTTAACTATCATGGAATACTGTCACTAGGAGGTGTTGTGACGTTATGACGGACGAAATTGTTTATTCTGCCAGCGAAGTATACAAACGACTAGGAATATCCGATAGCACCCTTAGAAAGTACATGGAAGTATTATCACGCGAAGGATTCGCAGTAAAGAAAGATAATCGCGGCAGACGCCAATACACAGACAGTGACATTATGGTGATTGAGAAATTAATTGATTTGAGCAAGCATGACGGTATGACGCTAGAAAAAGCAGCGAAGATGATTGCGCAGCAAATAGAGAAAGTTAATCCAGATCTGATTCAAGAAGAGTCTGAGGAAACGGACTTAGTGCCATTCCACATTAAACAGCAACTACAGGAACAGTACAGCGTTATGGCGCAAGAAATGAATCAGAGTATGTTAGCGATGGAGAAACGTTTAAGTGAGCAGGCCAAGCAAAGTAACGAGGAAATCAAAGCGAGTATAGAATCGCACAATGAACGCGTGGAAAAACGATTGGAAGCAAGAGATGAGACACTTATGAAGACACTACGTGAGATGCAGGAAACGAAGAGAATGATGCAGGAATTTCGGGATGAGGTTGCTGCTGCGAAAGAGAAGAAGAAGCCGTGGTGGAGGTTTTGGTGAATGACTTTGAATAAACTACGAAAAAGTAGAAATATACACTTTTCTACTTTTCTACTTAATAGTAAATATATATAAAGCCCTACATACGTAGGGCTCAATCGTTCATACGGTAATTGGTGATTCTTCCGTTGTTTCTAAAACAGACTCTTTACCCTCAAAATCTTTTACCTTAAACTTTCCATTTGAATCTTTACCGAAAACTTTCATTTCAACATTATTTATGTTTTTAAGAGCGTTATATATTCTATTTGAATAACCAGGGGCAATTGTAATCATACGAACATCTTCAGTGAAACAAGACGGATAATAAGCAGCTTGCCATACCAAACTTTTATCATCATCAACCGTTTTCAATTCAATAATACACTTAGTGCCATTTTTGTCCTTTGCTATAATGTCAATGATTCCATTTTCCACCCTATATTGTCTTTCTATAAAATGCATACCTTTTTCAATGACAAATATATGGTCACATAATATATTTTCTAATAAGCTTTCAGGGCCATTTATTATTTCTGCTGTTATTATTTCTTCCCAGATATCGTCCATTAACTCTATCTTTTCTTGAATAACATCATTATTATCGTATTCTTCACGAGTCATACAGGATAAACATGTTCCGAAAAGTACATATGATTTATCATAAATTATACTATTTACCATGGACCAATCCATATCATCGATTGAGTATAAAATTTCATCTTGTAATAATTGTTTAGTACGGAGTGGAGTCTTATCCCAAAAATAATGACACCAATATCGAGTATCTTCTTTATTAGATAATTTCTTAATATCTTTTTTTCTAAAACATTCTTTACAAAATACTTCACCTGAATAAAGAGTTAGCACTTTTGAAGCTATCTCTTTAACTTCACTTTCATTGTGGGTAATTAAAATTAATTCCCCTTTATCAAAATCCCACTCAGATAAATCATTGCGAAATGCATATAAGTAGTACCTTTTGCCTTCCTGCTGTTTAAAGTCAACTTTTATGCAACCATACTTTTCTGTAAATAAATCGAAATCAATTATATTATCGCCATTTTTCGTAATTACTCCCATGAAATTCATCTCCAATAATATTAGGATGGAAAACGTTAAGAATCACTGTGTAGACAAGGTGAAATTGAATCGTTTCTTATTATTTATCTAGCATCTCATAAAGGTGCTTATATATCCCTTTATATCCTTCAGACTGTCTTGTTGTAAGTTTAGTATTTACGTAGCTTTCAAGCAGCATATCGATAATACTGTTAATCGATGCCTTATCCATGTTCTCTTGTTCTTTGATAAATGGTTTTAGTGTATTCAACTTTAATTGCACAGCAGGTGAAAGTTTAGCGGTTTTAGATGGAACTAAACGTTGATCTGGCTTTTCAGGAGTAGTTACTTTGGCCTTGTTAATTATAGGTTTGATAACTTGCTTTTTAACAGGCTCACTATTACGACCAAAATCGTTAGTTCCTTTTATCTGTACACCTTTGTCATTTAAAGTGTTTCCAGGTTTTGTGACAATAGGTTGAAATGGTGCTTTAGACATTACGAACTTCCTCCTTAAGCATTAATAGTTGCAAAATAATTTTCATGTTCATTTAATTCACTAAGAACATCAATGAATAGTTGATGAGCTTTTTCATCCCACATATCAATATTACCGCTAACGTTAACATTTTTATGAATTCCTTCGATATCATACACTTTTAGGCGTTCTTGATATCTCACGATTGTTTCTAGAACGTTTCCGCCATACATTTCCTGAGCTTGCTGTAATACTTTATTATCCACTCGTTTCCCCTGGTGTAACATCATTGGAATAATCCCTAAAACTTGCAGGTCTGCATCATATGTCTCTGCTAAGAACTGCATATAAGCGATGTATGTTTGAGCACCTTCTAAAGAGAGTTCTTGTGTTTGTAGAACGATGATACAATAATCAGCTGCTATCATAGCGTTATCTGAGTAGTCACTGATTGTTGGTGGTACATCAATGTAAATACGATCATATTTATCTTTTAATGGTTCAAGTAATTTCTTTAAATAAGTAATTTGTGCAAGTTCATCCTCTGGGAACATATCAAAAAGGATTTTTGATAGTTTTCTAAATGAAGTATTAGATGGAACGATATCCAAATTCTCAATAACTGGGATAATCTCATTCTCTAAATTTTGATTTAGAAATGCATCCGTAATAGACTTGTCTATTTGTTCAATGTCTCCTGTCTTAGCAAGAACTCTTGTAGCATTACCCTGAGGATCCATATCCACTAAAAGACACTTTTCATTAAATACAGTAGCTGCTTCATAAGCTAACATTGTTGCTGTTTTTGTTTTTCCAACTCCACCTTTAAAGTTACCGATTACGTATGTAGTTGCTTGTCTAGTCATTTTCGACACTCCTCTATAAAACTCCGAATAAGTATACCTTTGAGTAAAATGTAACATCTATATACAATATTCGCAACAGTATACCTAAGAAAAGTTTGTGTTTTTCCAACGGATTTATCGAAAGAGTAGAAAAGTAGACTTAAGCGTAAGATATTTTGGTGTACTTTTCTACTTTTCTACTTTTGCGTAGTTAATAGTATATACAGCGTTGAATGCAGCTATATATACATTTGAGTTTAAACATAAGTTAGTAGAATTATAATTTATTTTGAATATAAGTAGAAAAGTAGAATTTTACACTTTTGCGTAGTTCCACATTTACACTTTTGCGTAGTTTCAAGTTGTCATTTCTGTATTTACAAACAAAAAAGCTTGTTGTAACGTAGTACACAACAAGCAACATTCTACAAAACAAAACATAATTTGATATTTTACATAAACGAAGATCGATAGAACAATTGAATATGAACACAAAACAAAAAGCCACTCCCATACGTTAACGGCTACCAACCGTTGAGGGAATGACTCAGTTCTAGTAATTGCTACCAACACTTACTAGACATAACCTGTAACCAAGCAGGACTTCGGTTTAAGTAGTGCACCAACACTATCCTTAAACAATTATGCCTTTCTCCGAGGCTTCTTTGATATACCCATTTTATCATTGTTTGGATAAATATCAACTAGTAAATACTAGTTTTGATTATTTTATAGTCCAGAAGATATATTACGGGCATCTCTAATCCTAGAAGTCTTGTGAATGTACAGGCCATTTAGGAATTTGGGATGCCTTTTTGTTTTTGTTCGCGTGGAATTGCCTGATACCACGTAATTAAAAACTGATAAGCCGTAATTCCGTGCTTCTATATAGAGGGAACGTGTTATTGGCGTGGCTAGCTGTTGGTCGTGCAGGGGGTACAAAGTATACGCCTACAAAAACAGCACCCCTCATTGGAATCCTGTTCTTCTGATGAGGGAGGGCGAGAACTTGCCCAGGGACGATTCTCTAAAAGGTTCGGGTGGTTATCGTTAGCATTACGGTGCTAGGGAGTACATTCAGTTTGTCGTGTAGGGACGATATTACAAGGACAAGCCATAGTAAAAGGATGTATGCGGTGAAGATCGCTGAGTGAGCAGGGTCTATACATACGGATACCTTATAAGTGACCGCATGGCGAAAACAAGACGCTTATCCATCTATTTTGATCGATTACTTTTTTTGTAGTCGTTCAAAGTAGGGGATAAATCTGCCTTCCAGCCGTGTTCCATAATCGTTCCCACATGATAAAAACCCACAAGACCTTCAGTCAACATTAAATTCGAGGAAAAGTAGAAAAACATGAGATTCTTTAAGTATTGGGGGAACTACTTGCTAAGATAGAGGAATAAATCAAGGATTTACTAATCACTTGGTTAGAGGATAAGGGGACGGATGATAGAATGGCCTTATTGCAGAATTTGGTTTTACACATCATATATAGTACGTGAAATTATTATGTATAATTTTTATGTTTTTACAAAATCTATACTGACTATATTATAGATAGGAGATTTTGTAGGATGGCTACTTATAAAATTCAATTTAAAACTGGTGATGTTAAAGGAGCAGGTACTGATGCTGTAGTATTGGTGCAATTATTTGGTGGATCTAATTATGTTTCTCCGTTATTTGGTGATTTTAATGGACCTAATGATGATTTTGAGCAAGGTAATTTAGATGGTTTTGTTTTACCCAGAGATATACCTTGTGATGATATTAGAGCATTAACTGTTAGAATTGAATGTAATGATGAACCTGTTCATGATTGGTATCTTGAATATATAAAATTAATGGGTGATAATGGTAAGGATTTTGTATTTGCTTGTAATCGTTGGTTAGGTGTTAATTCTGAACCTTATCGTGTAAGAGGATATACTTTATATGGAGAGCATTTACCGGAGTCAGAACGTGTATCAGTTGATCAAGCATTTTCTTTACATTCACATCCATCTAGCGAGAGAGTTCCTGTTAGTTAATGTAGTTCCCTGCACAATGTGCGGGGATTTTTTATAAAAAAAGACACCCTAAGGTGCCTTTCTCCGACTTGAACCACTTTAATTTTAATAATATGTATTGGACTCCCATCCAAATATTATTTTACCATGTTAAGTTGTTTTGTACATTGAGAAATGTTGTTTAAATCTATATTTTATTCATATTTCTCAAATTTTCTCTTTAGATTTTTACATTCGTAATGTAATTCGGCGCATTTAGGTACTAAAATTTCAAGCCCTGTAATTACATACCCTGGATCATATTTTTTACCACTTATTACGTCAGTATTGAAATTAAATAATATTCCTTTGTATTCTGGTGCTATGGAATTATATCTCTCATTTAATTTAGAAAATTCCTCTATGTATTCCATAGGTGGATTTAGAGATGTAGGAGATTTTATCTGATCATAAATAGAATCTATAATAACCTTTGATAAATCAAGCGTACTCCCAACTTGCCTTAATGACACATCATATTTTTGATTTGTAATTGTTGTATTTGCTAAATCATTTAACTCTTGTTGTTTAGTTTCTAATGTATCTAATTTCTCTTGTGCAAGAGTTGCGGTTTGTTGGTTTTGAATGATTAATGATTCAGCCTGTTCGACTTTTTTCTGAGCTTGACGATTTAAGTACGTTACGTATGCAAACGCTAATGATGCAACAATACCAGCAGCAGCACCAGCTATAGAAACCCACGTTGATATGGTGGATATTTGTCCTTCTAAAAATGAAATTTGACTATCTTTTGTAGCAATCATTTTGTCCTGAACATCTTTTACAGTCTCCAAAGACTCAACCTTTGTTTGTAACTTGATCAATTGTTCTTTAATTTGTTCGTTAGATATTGTAAATAAAGTTAATTTCATTGTTTAATCTCCTTTTGTGTATAAATTCATAAATAAAAGCACCCTTTCGAGTGCCGCTGCCTAATTTACTAGATTATCAATAACAATTTTATAGTTATTGAACTCGTCATCTTTCATTTGACCATTCATTTGTAAAAGATATTTCCCTTTAGCGTATGTATGTGAGAAAAGTATCGGAGCGTTGTTTCCTAGCTCATCATAGTATTTCTTTGCTTTTTCAAGATCTTCTTTATTTTTAAACTTATAAATGCGTCCACCTAGATCTTTACCTAGATGTGGTACAAGAAACCTCTTACCTTCCTCACGAGTATTACCAAATTCTTTTTGAGGCAATTCCGTAGGGTCTTTAGCATCTAAACCTTCTTTATTGAATTCAGCTATTATTTCATCAACTGTTACCGTTTTAAACACTGTGGCAGGTGATTGACCGTTAATAAACCATAATAGTGCAAAGAAAAGAGCGACAGAGCCAACGAGTATACCTAATCCCCATCCGATATATTCCCAAACCTTTGATTTCTTTTCAACTTCCACCTGTATTTCTCCCCTTATATATTAGATTTTAATAATAAGATAGTATCAAAATTCCCATTATTTGAGTACAAGATATTTAGAATATACAAAAAAAGAGAGCGTTGCCCTCTAATTTTGATTAACATAACGTATAATTAAGCAGATACAGCAACTTTATCTTTACGGAAGATACCCATTAATCCACCAATCAATAATAAAACTCCAGGTAATAAGAAGAAGATAGAAATACAAATAAATCCACCAATAGCAGCGATAGTCATCATGATACCGCCAACTTTCGCTTTATTCCTAACCATAACAGAACCCACGATTCCTAAGATTGATAGGCCTACAGCTCCCCAACCTAATCCGATAATCGTATTTGCGCCTTCAGCTTCGAAAGCAGCTCCCATACCACCGATTAATAATGCAATAAATGCACAAATAATGCCAAAAATACCACCAATAAGTCCTAATACAAATTCAGTTGTTCTTTTCATTTTAATTTCTCCTTATTTAGCCACGTCAAATTCGAACTTGACAGATTTTTCATCGAATGTAAATGTTGGTTTGAATGTACCAACGAATTTATCACCTTCTGGAACGTCAAATGTCATTTTGTTAGTAATTTGGTTGCCTGGTGCGATATTTTCGTTTACGAATGTATCTCCTCCGCCAAAGTACTCTTTGAATTGATTGCCGTTAACATCAGCAATTTTTAATTCAGAAGTTCCGAAATATATATCTTTTTTGCCGTTGTTTTTAGCATTAAATGCGATTTCTAAAACTTTTCCTTTTTCAGCTTTAATGTATTCGTTAGGTTCAACGAATTTAGCTGAACTGAAAGTTAGTTGTAGACCATTAACTTCTACTGTATCCCCGATTTTATAAACTTTGTTTTCAGTAGATGCTTTTTTGTCCTTTTTTTCCTCTTGTTTAGGAGCATTGTCTTTACTTACTTCTTTAACTTCTGTTTCACCACATGCAGTTAAACTAAAAGCAAGTGCTCCTGCTAAAGCAATTGTACCCATTTTTTTATACATTCTCGTTCCTCCAGTTATGTAAAATGTAAGATTTCCGAAACTATCATAACAGAAACGGTTACAACTATATTGTCATATTTTGTCGAATGAAAATAAAAAAAGAGAGCGAACGCTCTCTTGGAAAGAATGGTAAAATTATGTAAAGTTTTACCTCTTTATTTTGGAAATGATTTCTTTTATGATGAAATCAAATCATAGTATGTCCTTGTTATCTCGTAACATTTTGACATACAACGCTAATTGTTTAGCGAAACGCCCTTGCTGATGCCCATCAAGCTCCTCATAAGCTCTTTGGATATCATTAAATAGTAATTCTAATAACGCATCTTCTTTTCTGTTCTCGAAGTTAAGAAGGGCGTCTGTGGAGGTGTTAAAAAACGACGCAAGTACTTTTAAGCTTTCAAGATCAGGTTCGTGCCGATCAGTTTCCCAATTCTTGATCTGTCCACGTGATAAACCTGTTCTATCGGATAGTTGTTCTTGCGTTAAATCGAATGATTTCCTTAAACGTTTAATGTTTTGTCCGACTGTAGTTTTCATAGTTTGAGTATAATAATCGCCTTATCACTATACCATAATTGGTCGATACTCTGACTTTTTAAAATTATTTTGGTATTTTTATAACCTATAAAAATATGTATAGAACAAATGTTTGTTTAGTGGTAAAATATGCATGTGAGGTCTTCATACGTTTCATTCTCGATGTATTTTTTTAATTTTATGTCACGTGAGAAATGTTGATATATCGCGATTTAAAAACTTTCTCAACATTTTTCTGACAACCACACGACTGAATTTTGGAAAAAATGTGATATTATGAAAATAATAAAATAAACGGACGTAAAAAAGACTCACAGCGTGTACTAAGGTGCAGCGAACACCATAGTACCGCTTTCCCTAACCAGACTAGGGAAAACACTTACTGCAAGTCTTACATAAATTATAACACATCTTCTGAATGTAGTGACGCGTTTTCCTCAAAAGTTAAAAAATGGGTATAACGTGTCTTTTGTTCCGGCAAGGAGGAGCAAAACAGTGCAAAGATTATTGAATAAGCTTCATAATGATTTATTTGCAATTGGTATTACAGATGGTGAATTAGCTAAACAATTACAAGTTGGTAAAAGTACAATATCAGAAACTTTTAGTGGCAAGAGAGATATGAAATTTTATCAATTCTCCGGTGCACTTATGTGTGCGTACAACGATGATCATGATCTTAGGAGAAAGATGATTATGGAATATGTAAATTTGAACTCTGAGAAAGATTACGGAAGTTATAGAGAAACACTAGAATACACTTCTTATCGCGGAGAATTAGAATTGTTAAATACTATGATTGAAAAAGAAAAAGGTTCATCTTATGCCAAAAACCGTGAAGCAGCCACTGTATATGAAATATTGTATAAAAGAAGCTTAGAGAGATTTAACGGTGATGAATTGTTAAATCAGCTAGAAGATGTTCGTAAAAAAGTGAAATATGTGGAAAACAGTGCTATGTGCGACTTGTTGATGTGTTACTTGTTGTACGATACTGGCAATTATAGATCTATCCTTAATTATGTGAAAAACGCAGAAGAAAAGGTTAAACAAATTAGTGTGAGAAAAAACCGATTTATAAAATCAAGTTATAATCATCGAATTATTGAAATACTTTCTGCGATACATCTACTTCGTGGTAATGTGATTGAATGTAGAGAGTTTTCTTTTGAATTAATTGAACAATGTGGTAACAATCCGCAATTCAACATTCAGAGGGTAAACGCTTTTTGCAACCTTGGAGAGTCATATATCTTTTGTGATTACAATAAATCGTTAAAATATCTACAAGAATCACTAGAAAACTTAGGGGATCCATTTAATCAGCGTTTAAAGGCCAAAAAGAAGCTTATTCTTCAAACAATGGTATTTCTAAAAATATATTGGGATAAGCCGGTAGGGGATTTGGAAGTTCACCCTGCCGAAAAGGCCTATTTAGAAATAAAGTTAGGGAATAACAAAAAGGCAGAAGATATATTGATGGATTTGCTAAAAGTGCAAGGGAGACTTTCTGCGTTTCAAAAATTTTATTTAGGGCTTGCTCGTAATGATCGTAAACTCATGGAAGAATCTCTTGAGATATTCGAGGAGAAAGGGAATATTTTTTATTCCCAATTGCCTAAAAGACACTTGGGCTATTCTTGAAAAAATGGTATAATTATCTTAAGAGAAGAGGTGAAATGATTGAAAAAGATTTTAGCGCTTTTACCTATTTTAATAATGGCAGGAATGTTCACTTTCTCTGCTGACACAAAAAAAGAAGAACCTAAACAAGACGCACAAAAACCTGCAGTTCAACGTATGATGGTTGATCCAGGCGGCGGCGGCCTGTAATAGATATATATATATGAATTAGAATGCGATTGCCTATATCAATGGGCAATCGCATTCGTGCTTTCTGGGGAAGTTCTGTATTTTTGAAAATAGAGTTTTATAGAATTATTGTGATGTAATTCACAAACTACTATGAGAATATTGGAGGATGTTGGGGATGACAAAAGAACAATTAGTAAGAATGGCGGCTAAATTGGGGTTGCAACAGGGGAGTCCAAAGGCAGAGGATATTCTAAAGATTGTCCTTGATGAATCATATAAGGAAAAACCAAATACATAAAAAAGAAGACTGCCGGATGAGGTAGTCTTCTTTTGTTAGTTATTCTTTTTATTTTGCATATAAGTAACGTACATCTCTAATTGTTCCCAAGCTTTCTTTCGCTCATCCTCTGGAAGACCCTCTATTATTGCAAGTATGTTCTTTCCTTCTTCAGACACAACCTTATCATCTTCTTCATTTAGTTCAGGGTCCTCTGATCTCCCTAATAAATAATCCGTAGTTACTCCGAAATAATCGGCTATCTTTTCTAATGATTCTCGCCCAGGTGACTTTTTACCTTTTTCAAAATAAGAAATAGCCATTTTAGATACGCCAATAGCATCGCCTAGTTGCTCTTGGGTAATCTTACTTTTCTTCCTGAGTTCTTTAATCTTTTCCCCGATCACATTAACGTCCCCTTTTTAAATAGTGTATATAATACATAAAGTATAAAGTAAACATAGTGTTTACCACAAGATAAAATTTATTTGAGTTTTTTTAAAAAAAGCACTTGAAATAAACTTAAGGTTTACTTATAATGAAATCACAGGCAACGAAGGGAGGAAATAACTTGAAGCAGTTAAAACAAAAACGACTAGAAAAAGGGATGTCTTGCCAAGACGTTGCCGATAAAGTCGGAATCACTAAAATGCACTACTGGTATATCGAAAACGAAAAAAGAACTTTGAAAATAGACTTAGCAGAGAAAATCGCAAATGCTCTTGAGGAAAATCCGAAAGACCTTTTTTTTAACAACTAAAGTAAACCTTAGATTTACGAAATGAGAGGAGTAAACCAAATGAACGAACTTAAAAAATTCTCACATAACATGTTCGGCAACTTAGAAATTCTTATTAAAGAAGGGAAAGAATACTTCCCGGCAGTTGAAGTTGCGAAATCACTGGGTTATTCAAAACCACACGATGCGATTACAAGGCATTGCACGATGATGGGTACCACGTTTTACGGAGTCATCGATTCGCTAGGAAGAAAACAAGAAAAGAAATTCATTAATGAAGGTAACTTATACCGCTTAATCGTAAAATCAAAACTCCCACAAGCGGAACAGTTTGAAAAATGGGTGTTTGAAGAAGTGCTTCCTTCTATTAGAAAACACGGGGCATACATGACAGATCAAGTCCTGGAACAAGCAGTAACTAATCCAGACTTTGCAATTGGTCTTCTCACTAAATTAAAAGAAGAGAAAGAAAAGCTTGCAGCAGCGCAACAACAACTTGTACAGCAACAACCACTTGTAACATTTGCAGAAGCTTGTATGCAGTCAAATGAATCACTGAAAGTAAGCGAGGTTGCTAAGTTAGCAGCTAAACACAATGTCAAAATCGGGCAACGCCAGTTATTCGCAAAACTTAGAGAATGGAACCTAATGTTCAAACGATCCACTGAACCTACTCAAGCGGCTGTTGAAAAAGGATACTTCGAAATTGCGCAAGGTGTTAAACAGAAACCAAGTGGAGAGCCATTCACATGGACAACAACATACGTAACACCAAAAGGACAAGCTTACATCATAGACCGACTGAAGAAAGAACAAGAACAGAAGGCGGTGTAAACAATGGAAGAAAGCACATACTCATATTTCATGGTATTGGTTGCATTTCTCATCTTTGTAGGATTGAACTACAAACGCATAAAGCAGTTGATAAAGGATGAAAGTTGATGGATAAACAGCAGAAGGATAAGGAAGACAAAGCAAACATCATCAAAATGATACGCAGTTTACGAGCTAGAGGGATACATAACAGCGCAGATAAGGTTGAGGAAATGCATAAGGAGTTTATAACTCTAGCTAAATAGAGAGGGGAACGGGAATTGAAGAAGGATGAATTGAACCTAGAGAGTTTTGGTCAACAACTAATAATTACTGGTCTTGCAAGATTAGTTGAGGAAGAGGATTATACGCCACATGAAGCATTTCAGTTGTTAGAAACGATTAAAAGAAATACATTCCATACGCTTTTAGAACTAAAAAAAGAGTCTAAAACGAAATAGGACAAGCTTTCGCTTGTCGGAATATTCAGGAATTTAATGGTATCCCCCACCTAGAAAATAAGTTCCTGGATATTCCGATGCGTGAAAGCATCAAAACAAAATAAAAAACCGTCTTACCCCTAAGACGGTTTGGAGAAACTTCGAAAAGTATGTACCTATATTATATCAAAGAGTTTCTCCTCAAAACAAGGAGGAAAAATAATGAAAATCAACTTTAAGGAACTTCGTATTACTAACTTTAAAAATCATGACAGCCTTAATGTGGCATTCGGTGAAATAACAACTATTAGTGGCCCGAATGGAGCAGGTAAATCATCTATAGGCGAAGCGATTACATGGGTTTTATACGGCATTGATCCATACGGAACTAAAAACGAACCGAAACCTATCGGCAATGAAGATGCAGAAACGAAAGTAGAACTC
>NZ_JAKUFT010000032.1:0-52800 GCF_022663605.1 Bacillus cereus group sp. BfR-BA-01379 | reverse complement strand
TCTCTCCTGGGACGCTAAGAAAACCTTGTTATCTTTTGATAACAAGGTTTTTTGTTTGTCTACAAATTGATGTATGTACAAGAGGTATAAAATATAACGTAATATATGATAATTATTATGTATTGCAGATTAAAGTTCATTAAGAAAAGAGCGCTATTTATGCGCCCTATTCCTCTTATTTAATTTAAAGAATCAATAGGTTTATGATGGAACTCGAATCCATATCCAGATTCCCCTAATTAATCACTTAGAATGTTATAAAACTTTTTGCAATTCTAGTACGATGGAGCAGCTGTGATCGAAACTTATCCCCGACAGTGTGTTACAATTAATAGAAGTGGAAAGCGAGAATCTCCAATTGACTGGACGTGTGATGGGTTGGACAGTTTAAGAAGGTTGTATAAAAAAGGGAGATGGCGCAAAGATGGCGAGATCAAATGAGAATGATTTAACGGAGAAATTGGCAGAAGGTCACCGAAAATATGGTGATGGCAACTTTACAGTACAGAACATCGGTGATGAAACTAACCCGGATTGGACTGTCGTAAAAAATGTGAGGAAGGGATCGGCAGGCATTCGCGAAGGCGAAGATATATTAAGACTGCGATCAAAATATATAAAATAGTACGGAAATGGGCGGAGTGGGAGTTCAAATCTCTCCTAGGACGCTAAGAAACCCTTGTTATCAATAGATAATAAGGGTTTCTTGTTTAGTTATTAATAAACTTCTCAAAGACAAAACCATAATCTTTCACGTTATATTGTTTCTTCGTATCAACGAGCCAATTAAAGGCGATTTCGTTCATTTCTTTAAACTGTTCTGCTAAATTTACTTGTGCGTTTGAAATGCGGCTAAAAGCGTTAGATGCCATATCTAGACTTTTGTGTGCATACTGCAATGTAATATCGTTGTCGTATGCGATTTCTTCTATTTTAAGTAAAGCTTTATATAAATCTTTTAATTCTTCAATATGTTTTTTATGAACATCAATTGAATAATGCTCATCTCCCATTTGGAACTTAATTTCTATATCTAAATCAATTGTTCCGGCAGTTTCAAGTGCTACGTTTTTAATTTGATATTTACTATAGCTAAAGCGGCGTAGTGTCCGTTTTTTACTCGTTGCGCTTGTACCATCTAAGTGGAGTAATCCTTTGTTTGTAAAACAATATTCATCTGATTTTGATTTAATTAGAAAATAAATTTTTTCCCCGTCTTCATGCATCACATAATCATCAGCATCAACTTTATCGTAATCTTTCGGTGTGATGACAGATCCTACATCGCTTAGTCCTAATACATCTGCAGCCATTTTTTTAAACATACATAATCCCCCTTTAAAATTAAATTCTTAATTATATAAAAATATATTAACACGATTTCAATAAAGTGTTTTCTTATAAATGAAAACATTTGAAGGTAAGTGAAGGAAAGTAACGAATAATTATTTCAATCCTAAGTTATTTAGTAAATCTATTAGTGTAAGGGTGGATTCTCTGAAAAATAACTACGAGAAAAACAAGTGATTACAGAGAAATTCCGTGATGCCATCTGAAGTAATAGGGGGTGTTGTTCTCTCCCTTTTGAAATCTTACAATTCTGTAAGGTAACTGTAAGGAAGTTCGATGGTAACAAATTGCTAATCCTCTATAATAAAGGTAACAACGATAAAACGAGGAGGAAGAAATGATGAAGGGATTAATCGTAACGGGTTTAACAGTTGCTTTTGGATTTGTAGCGTATGAGAAATTAACGTATGTAGTTGATGTTGTAAAACATTTAATCGCTTAGTCAAAAAACTGCCATGAGAGGGAAAGGGAATGAGTGAATGAATGGAATGGTTATTTGGAATTATAGGTACTTGTAGTGTAGTGTTATTGTTCTTTGTCCCGAGTGGTATACTTAGTTCGACAACGAGTTTGTTCTTCTTAAGTTTGTTTGCTTGTACGATGCTTATTATTATGTTTTTAATGAAGCGAAGTAAACCGATCTTCTATTGTAGCATGATTGTTATGGCAATTATTGTTCTCCAAATTATTACCCTTGTTATATACCCCACTATTATAAAAGCTTTCCATTAAGGATGAATCCTCTGCTTGAATTGCTGAGGATTTTTATTTGCGCATTTTTAATTTTTGGTAAGGATTTGTTTATATTGAAATATAAAAATTAAATATTTCCATATTTCAAACAAATAGTTTTGGGATGTTGTGTTCTCATTACTCATTTGATATATTTACTTTAAAGATAATTAAAATCTAGAAAAAGAGGCGGACGTATGGATAAAAAAGAAAATACGGTCGTATTGTTTCCGCAGCTATCTGAGCGATATATTGATGAAGGTTTTTTAGCACTGAAAGAGCGGAAATTCGAAGATGCATTGCGCTGCTTTGAAATATTACGTCAGTATAATGCAGAAACGGAACAAACGGAACTCGCTTCTGTTATTTGTTTGTTAGAATTAAAGCATATGGAAGAAGCGAAAGACAAATGTGAACAGTTACTTGAAACGGGAGCTGTATTATTTGGTGATATTCTTGAAACATATGTGACGATTTTAGTTCAAACAAATGATTATGAAGGTGTTATTGAAACCGTCGAAAAAGTTTTGCAAACGAAAGATATAATGCCTGAGCAAAAGGAAAAATTAGCGCAGCTCGCTTTATTTGCAGAAGGTATGCTAAATGAAGTGGATACATCACTAGTCGATTCAAATTTTGATTTAGATGAGTTTACTAATGAAATGTTTGGAGAAAACTTTGGACAAAAGCTAAGAGCGATTCAGCAACTTTCGTTAAAAGACTTGGATCTAGCATTACCTATTTTAAAGAAATTTTTAATAGACGAAAAACAGCACCCTTATTTGAAAACTTCTATTTTATATAAAATGATAGAAAATCAAATAGAAGAAGAGATAGAGGTAGAAAAGTTTGGGAATACGATTAAGGTGATTCCGGCATTTACAGGTCATAATGAGGAGCAATCCGATAACATTATACATACATTATCAAACCGATTAGAGCAAAATTATCCCGATATATTTGATGCGATGGTTACATATTGGAAAGAATTGCGAATTAGCGTTTTCCCATTCGCTCTATTAATGGATAAAGTGGAGATTTGGGCTGCTGTTTTAGAGAGAATTGGAAGAAAGCGTTTCGGATTGACTATTGATGAAGAAGAGCTTATGACGGCGTATAATATTGAATTGGAAGAGTTTCATATTGCCTATCAATGGTTATTACGTGTTGAAAGAGAAGGATATTTGCCCGTATAATTATGAAAAAGAATCGTTCGGTTCTTGAAACGAGCATATTCTATGTTATAATGTAAGGGTTGCAAAAGGCAGAAATCTGCCTGTTTGTAAGAGAAGAGAAGTGTAATTCTCTTACTTAATATGTTTCATATTATTCTCGAACAAAATATACCGTAGTTGTCTTTTAGGCAATTAGTAGATTGGAACATTATATCTAAAAGCTTTTGCTAGAGGATTATTTGTACTTTTGTTATTTCAAAAAAGAGATAATGAAGATTTTAATCTATAGAGGTATGTGCATACATTATTATAGTTGGAGGGAAAGAATAAATGGCTACAAAATGGGAAAAATTAGAAGGTAACGTAGGCGTTTTAACAATCGAAGTTGATGCTAAAGAAGTAAACAACTCTATCGACGCTGCGTTCAAAAAAGTAGTACAAACAATCAACGTACCAGGTTTCCGTAAAGGAAAAATGCCTCGTCCGTTATTCGAACAACGCTTTGGTATCGAATCTTTATATCAAGATGCTATAGATATCATCTTACCAAAAGCATACGGTGAAGCGATTGATGAAGCTGGTATCTTCCCAGTTGATCATCCTGAAATCAACATCGAGAAGTTCGAAAAAAATGCTAACCTTATCTTCACTGCAAAAGTTACAGTGAAACCTGAAGTTAAATTAGGTGAGTACAAAGGTTTAGCAGTAGAAAAAGTTGAAACAACTGTAACTGACGAAGATGTAGAGAACGAATTAAAATCTTTACAAGAGCGTCAAGCTGAACTAGTTGTTAAAGAAGAAGGAACTGTTGAAAACGGTGATACAGCTGTAATCGACTTCGAAGGTTTCGTTGATGGCGAAGCATTTGAAGGCGGAAAAGGCGAAAACTACTCTCTTGCAATCGGTTCTGGTACTTTCATCCCTGGTTTCGAAGAGCAAGTAATTGGTCTTAAATCTGGTGATTCTAAAGAAGTTGAAGTTTCATTCCCAGAAGAGTACCACGCTGCTGAATTAGCTGGTAAACCAGCTACATTCAAAGTGACAATTCACGAAATCAAAACAAAAGAACTTCCTGAGTTAAACGACGAGTTCGCTAAAGAAGCAGACGAAGCGGTTGCAACTCTTGATGAATTAAAAACAAAACTTCGTACAAACTTAGAAGAAGGCAAAAAGCACGAAGCTGAGCACAAAGTACGTGACGAAGTAGTAGAATTAGCTGCTGCTAACGCTGAAATCGAAATTCCAGAAGCTATGATCGACACTGAGTTAGATCGTATGGTTCGTGAATTCGAGCAACGTTTAAGCCAACAAGGTATGAACCTTGAGCTTTACTACCAATTCACAGGTACTGACGCTGACAAGTTAAAAGAGCAAATGAAAGAAGACGCTCAAAAACGCGTAAGAATCAACCTTGTTCTTGAAGCTATCATTGAAGCTGAAAACATCGAAGTTACTGAAGAAGAAGTAACTACAGAAGTTGAAAAAATGGCTGAAATGTACGGTATGCCAGTAGACGCTATCAAGCAAGCTCTTGGAAGCGTAGACGCTTTAGCTGAAGATCTTAAAGTGCGTAAAGCTGTAGATTTCTTAGTAGAAAACGCTGCATAATAAAATAACAAGGCACGATTTTAATCGTGCCTTGTTTTATAAATATAGAAATATATTTATAAAACTTTTCGATGAAGAAGGAAAACTTCCTTTACAAGTCGAATATACATATTTCAAAAGTTTTAAAATTTTTTTATTTGTACATAACTAGTCATATTATTTGTATTTCTCGCCACGTAGTGACATAATATGTATTTACATACGATACATTTATCGTGTACATACGAAGGCAAGAGGTTAGCACTTTGTAAGGGGTGTGAAAATATGTTTAAATTTAATGATGAAAAAGGTCAATTAAAATGTTCTTTCTGTGGTAAAACACAAACGCAAGTTCGAAAGTTAGTTGCAGGTCCAGGTGTTTACATTTGTGACGAGTGTATCGAACTTTGTACTGAAATTGTACAAGAGGAGCTTGCGAAGGACGAAGAAGTAGAATTCAAAGATGTACCGAAACCGGTAGAAATTCGTGAAATCTTAGATGAGTATGTCATCGGACAAGATAACGCGAAAAAAGCACTAGCGGTAGCGGTATATAACCATTACAAACGCATTAATTCTAACAGCAAAATTGATGATGTAGAATTAGCGAAGAGTAATATTTCACTTATTGGGCCAACGGGTAGTGGTAAAACATTACTGGCACAAACATTAGCGCGTATTTTAAATGTTCCATTTGCAATCGCGGACGCAACATCTTTAACTGAAGCTGGATACGTTGGGGAAGATGTAGAAAACATCTTACTAAAATTAATCCAAGCAGCTGATTATGATGTAGAGAAAGCGGAAAAAGGAATCATTTATATTGATGAGATTGATAAAGTGGCACGTAAGTCCGAAAATCCATCAATTACACGTGATGTATCTGGTGAAGGTGTGCAGCAGGCACTTCTGAAAATTTTAGAAGGTACTGTAGCAAGCGTTCCACCTCAAGGTGGTCGTAAGCATCCGCACCAAGAGTTTATTCAAATTGATACAACGAATATCTTATTCATCTGTGGTGGAGCGTTTGATGGCATCGAGCCAATTATTAAACGTCGTCTTGGTGAAAAAGTAATTGGATTTGGTGCGGAGAAGAAAAATGCTGATGTAAATGAGAAGCATGTTTTATCTCACGTATTACCAGAGGACCTTTTAAGATTTGGTTTAATTCCAGAGTTTATTGGTCGTCTTCCAGTTATTGCGAACCTAGAGCCGCTTGATGAAGATGCTCTTGTTGATATTTTAACGAAACCGAAAAATGCACTTGTTAAGCAATTCCAAAAATTATTGGAGCTTGACGATGTTGAGTTAGAGTTTGAAGAAGGTGCACTAATTGAAATTGCGAAAAAAGCAATTGAACGTAAAACAGGTGCTCGTGGACTTCGTTCTATTATTGAAGGCTTGATGCTGGATGTAATGTTCGAACTGCCATCTCGCAAAGATATTGAGAAGTGTATTCTTACGAAAGAAACAGTAGCTGATAATGAACCGCCGAAATTGGTTTTACAAGACGGTACTGTACTTGATACAAAAACATCTGCATAGTGAGAAGGAGAAACAGCAATTTTTATAATTGCTGTTTTTCTTTATGTTTAGCTATGTTCCTCCGCGGAAATACTAAGAGATAAAACATTGCGGGAGGAAATAAATGATGAGCTGGACAAATATATTTTTACTTGTTCAACTTGTTTTTGGTGTAATTGTCGGATTGTACTTTTGGCATTTACTTCGAAATCAGCGAACACAAAAAGTTTCAATTGATCGAGAATCGAAAAAAGAATTAGAACAACTTCGTAAAATGCGCGAGATTTCTTTAACAGAGCCGCTTGCGGAAAAGGTGCGTCCTACATCCTTTATAGATATTGTAGGGCAAGAGGACGGGATTAAGTCGTTAAAAGCGGCTCTTTGTGGCCCGAACCCGCAACATGTGATTATATATGGTCCGCCAGGTGTTGGAAAGACAGCGGCAGCACGTCTTGTTTTAGAGGAAGCGAAACGAAATCCAAAATCTCCATTTCGCACGAATGCAACATTTATTGAATTGGATGCGACGACAGCTAGGTTTGATGAACGTGGTATTGCAGACCCTTTAATCGGTTCGGTACATGATCCGATTTATCAAGGTGCTGGTGCAATGGGGCAAGCGGGTATTCCGCAACCGAAAAAAGGTGCGGTAACAGATGCACATGGTGGTATTTTGTTTATTGATGAGATTGGTGAACTACATCCGATTCAAATGAACAAAATGTTAAAGGTGCTAGAAGACCGGAAAGTATTTTTGGAAAGTGCATACTATAGTGAAGAGAATACGATGATTCCAACATATATACATGACATTTTTCAAAAAGGTTTACCAGCCGATTTTCGCTTAGTTGGGGCGACGACACGTTCGCCGGAGGAGATTCCTCCTGCTATTCGGTCACGCTGCTTAGAAGTATTTTTCCGTGAGTTAGATACAGAAGAGATTCAAAAAGTAGCGAAGAATGCAGCTGACAAAGTGGAAATGCAAATAGGTGAAAATGGTATTGAAATGATTGGGATGTATGCAAGAAATGGACGAGAAGCGATTAATCTTGTACAAATTTCTGCTGGTATGGCGATAAATGAAGAACGTTCTTTCATTAAAGATGAAGATATAGAGTGGGTTGTTCACTCTAGTCAACTTACACCAAAATATGAAAAACGTATTTATCCTATTCCAAGAATCGGCCTTGTAAATGGACTGGCTGTATACGGACCAAATACAGGCGCGTTATTAGAAATTGAAGTAACAGCAATCAAAGCGAAAGATAAAGGATCGGTAAATGTTACCGGAATTGTTGAAGAGGAAAGTATTGGTAGTCAAACGAAGTCCATTCGCCGTAAAAGTATGGCGAAAGGTTCTGTAGATAATGTATTAACGGTACTTCGTTCTCTAGATGTGTTGCCAGAAGGATACGATATACATATTAATTTTCCAGGTGGTATCCCAATTGATGGGCCTTCGGCAGGTATTGCTATGGCAACGGGTGTATATTCAGCGGTGCATCGTACGTATGTGAATAATGAAGTAGCGATGACTGGTGAAATAAGTATACACGGTGAAGTGAAACCTATTGGTGGTGTGTACGCAAAAATAAAAGCTGCGAAAAAAGCAGGTGCGAAGAAAGTTATTATTCCTGCTGAAAACATGCAACCGTTTTTGTACACAATAAAAGGAATTGAAATCATTCCTGTTCGTAAGTTAAAAGAAGTATTTGAGTTAACATTTATGCAGGAAAATATGCATCGAGACATTGATATACATACTACTGTAGATGAAACAGATGCACAATCAATGTGAGAATGAACGATAATAAAATTTGCCAGACTTCGTTTAAGTTTGTATGCTTAAGCGGAGTCTTTTTTCCTTTTTAACAGGGAGAAAAACGAGGGATTTACAATTGCGGAAAATCTCTGCAATTGCATCTAGATGTATTGTAATATAAAATAGTTGAACAGGAGTTTAATTTATTATGGAGGTGCTATGTCTAGTATGAATACGAATGAAAGAATCGTACCCCTCCTACCATTAAGAGGCGTTCTCGTATATCCAACGATGGTTCTGCATCTTGATGTAGGACGTGATAAATCGATACAAGCACTAGAGCAGGCGGCAATGGATGAAAATATCATCTTTTTAGCGATGCAAAAAGAAATGAATATCGATGATCCGAAAGAAGATGACATATATAGTGTAGGTACAGTGGCGAAAGTGAAGCAAATGTTAAAATTGCCGAACGGTACGCTTCGTGTCCTTGTAGAAGGTTTACATAGAGCTGAAGTAGTAGAGTTTATCGAAGAAGAAAATATAGTGCAAGTTTCCATCAAAACGGTAACGGAAGAAGTGGAAGATGATCTAGAAGAGAAAGCTCTTATGCGCACATTACTGGAGCATTTCGAACAATATATTAAAGTTTCGAAAAAAGTTTCAAATGAAACATTTGCAACGGTAGCTGATGTAGAAGAGCCAGGAAGATTAGCTGATTTAATTGCTTCTCACTTGCCAATTAAAACGAAACAGAAACAAGAAATCTTAGAGATTGTATCTGTGAAGGAACGATTACATACACTTATTTCAATTATTCAAGATGAACAAGAGTTACTTAGTTTAGAAAAGAAAATTGGACAAAAAGTGAAACGTTCAATGGAGCGCACGCAAAAAGAATATTTCTTACGTGAGCAAATGAAGGCGATTCAAACTGAACTTGGCGATAAAGAAGGCAAGGGCGGGGAAGTTGAAGAACTTCGTGAGAAAATTGAACAGTCGGGAATGCCGGAAGAAACAATGAAGGCTGCACTGAAAGAATTAGACCGTTATGAAAAGTTACCAGCAAGTTCTGCGGAGAGCGGTGTTATTCGCAATTATATGGATTGGTTATTAGCTCTTCCGTGGACAGAAGCGACAGAAGATATGATTGATCTTGCTCATTCGGAAGAGATTTTGAACAAAGATCATTATGGTCTTGAGAAAGTGAAAGAGCGCGTACTTGAATATTTAGCTGTACAGAAGTTAACGAATTCATTAAAAGGACCTATCCTTTGCTTAGTAGGACCTCCTGGAGTCGGGAAAACTTCGTTAGCGCGTTCGATCGCAACATCATTAAATCGTAATTTTGTCCGTGTATCCCTTGGTGGTGTACGAGATGAATCTGAAATTCGTGGTCACCGTCGTACGTACGTTGGAGCGATGCCAGGACGCATTATTCAAGGTATGAAAAAGGCGAAAACAGTTAATCCAGTCTTTTTATTAGATGAGATTGATAAAATGTCTAACGATTTCCGTGGAGATCCATCAGCAGCATTACTTGAAGTGTTAGACCCAGAACAAAACCATAACTTCAGTGATCATTACATTGAAGAACCGTATGATCTATCGAAAGTTATGTTTGTAGCAACTGCAAATACACTTTCAAGTATTCCAGGTCCGTTGCTTGACCGTATGGAAATTATTTCGATTGCCGGTTATACTGAACTTGAAAAAGTGCACATTGCCCGTGAACATTTATTGCCGAAACAATTAAAAGAGCATGGCTTACGAAAAGGTAATTTACAAGTACGTGATGAAGCGCTTCTTGAAATTATTCGTTATTATACACGTGAGGCTGGTGTTCGTACACTAGAGCGCCAAATTGCAAAAGTTTGTCGTAAAGCAGCAAAAATTATCGTTACAGCAGAACGTAAGCGTATTGTAGTAACAGAGAAAAACATTGTTGATTTACTTGGTAAGCACATATTCCGTTATGGGCAAGCCGAAAAAACAGACCAAGTTGGTATGGCGACGGGGTTAGCGTATACAGCAGCAGGCGGCGATACACTAGCGATTGAAGTGTCTGTAGCGCCAGGTAAAGGGAAATTAATTTTAACTGGGAAACTTGGGGATGTTATGAAAGAATCCGCACAAGCAGCGTTTAGCTATATTCGTTCTCGTGCAGAAGAGCTTCAGATTGATCCGAATTTCCATGAGAAAAATGATATTCATATTCATGTTCCAGAAGGAGCAGTTCCAAAAGATGGACCGTCGGCAGGTATTACGATGGCAACGGCACTTATTTCTGCACTAACAGGTATTCCTGTAAGTAAAGAAGTGGGGATGACAGGTGAAATTACACTTCGTGGTCGTGTATTACCAATTGGTGGTTTAAAAGAAAAAACATTAAGTGCTCACCGCGCAGGCTTAACAAAAATTATTTTGCCAGCAGAAAACGAGAAAGATTTAGATGATATTCCAGAAAGCGTAAAAGAAAACCTTACGTTTGTGCTTGCATCTCATTTAGATGAAGTATTGGAGCACGCATTAGTAGGAGTGAAACAATGAAAGTAACAAAAGCAGATATTGTAATTAGTGCTGTTAAACCAGAACAATATCCAGACAGTGATTTACCAGAAATTGCATTAGCAGGTCGTTCAAATGTCGGGAAGTCTTCCTTTATTAATAAAATTTTAAATCGTAAAAAGTTAGTACGTATTTCTTCTAAACCAGGAAAAACGCAAACGTTGAACTTTTTCTTAATCAATGAGATGATGCATTTTGTTGACGTTCCAGGTTATGGATATGCGAAAGTATCTAAATCAGAGCGCGCAGCATGGGGCAAGATGATTGAAACATACTTTACAACGCGTGAGCAATTAGACGCAGCTGTATTAGTAGTTGATTTACGTCACCAACCAACAAACGATGATGTGATGATGTATGATTTCTTAAAGCATTATGAAATCCCAACAATTATTATTGCGACGAAAGCCGATAAAATTCCGAAAGGGAAATGGCAAAAGCATTTAAAAGTTGTAAAAGAAACGCTTGCTGTTGAAATTGGCGATGAAATTGTTCTATTCTCTTCTGAAACAGGACTTGGAAAAGAAGAAGCGTGGAAGGCAATTCATAAAATGACAAAAACAAAAAACGCGTGACGAATGTCGCGCGTTTTTTTATTTACTACATTTTTTTATTTTACGTTTAATGTAACCTCAATATTTCCTCTTGTTGCTTTCGAATAAGGACATACACCGTGAGCAGCTTCTACAAGTTCTTGTGCTTCGGCATGAGAAACGCCAGCAACGTGTACATCAAGTACAGCAGATAGGCCAAAACCACCATCTGTATCTTTTCCGATAGAAACGTGAGCAGTTACTTCTGTACTTTCTACTTTCACACGTTTTGTACGAATGACAAGTTGTAATGCACTATCAAAACAAGCGGCATAACCAGCAGCAAATAGCTGTTCAGGATTTGTTGCCTCTCCGCCTGCACCACCTAGTGCTTTCGGCATTTTTACATCAAGATTTAATATGCCATCATCTGAAACTACTTTTCCGTTTCGTCCACCTGTAGCAGTTACTGAAGCAGTATATAATTTTTCCATGTTTATTCCCCTTTTCTATCATTAATTGTTTTCATTGTTTCAATTAGTTTATTTAATTGAATTAATAAAGAACGATATTCTTGTTCTGTAATTCCTAAATTTGTTGCCATCGTTGTCGGCAATGAACAAGCCTTTTCTTTTAAATCTTTACCTTGTTCTGTTAATTCAATACAAACTTTGCGCTCATCTTCTTTAGAACGAACGCGTTTTACAAGATTTAATGATTCCATTCGTTTTAACATAGGTGTTAACGTACCAGAATCTAAAAATAGACGTTCTCCAATTTCTTTTACTGTTAGTCCATCTTGCTCCCATAGTACGAGTAAAGTAATGTACTGGGGATACGTAATACCCATCCCTTCTAAATATGGTCGATAAAAGCGGGTCACTTCTTTAGAACAGGCGTAAATGGAAAAACAAAGCTGGTTATCTAGATGTAAAGAATTCTCTGTCATACATAACTCCTTTCTAATTAAGTTGTGCACAATTTAATTTTGTAAAATCAATATAACGAAAAAGAAATACAATGTCAAATACATTGTATTGAGAAAGTTTGTGCTACAATTTGGAACAATCATACATATTTTCCTTCATGATGAAAGAAGATAGGAAAGATGATGTTATAATTCATATGGAATAGTTTCCATCACTTGATTATGAGTGCTTTTTTTGGTAACGTACAAATAGAGTTATTAATTTATAATCATTATAAAGTAGAAAGTGTTTATTAATTTTACTGAATCTCCTTTATTACATACGGAGAATAAATAAAAAATAATCGGTTGTTCACACGATTGTCAGATTCATAAGAGGAAAGTTGTATTATGATAGTAGATAAAGTGATAAAACGGGTGAAGGGGGACATGCTGCGTGCATATTCTTGTTGTTAGTGTAAATTATCGAACAGCCCCTGTAGAATTTCGTGAGAAACTCACATTTCAGGCAGCAGAGCTAGAGCAAGCAATGACTACATTACAAAATCAAAAGAGCGTGTTAGAGAATGTCATTGTATCCACTTGTAATCGCACTGAGATTTACGCTGTTGTCGATCAATTACACACGGGACGGTATTATATTAAGAAGTTTTTAGCTGATTGGTTTCAGCTTGAAATAGAAGAAGTCGCACCATACTTAACTATTTTTGAACAAGATGGTGCAATAGATCATTTATTCCGCGTAACGTGCGGTTTAGATTCTATGGTAGTTGGAGAAACGCAGATTTTAGGTCAAATAAAAGATAGCTTTTTAGAAGCGCAACAAGTAAAAGCAACAGGTACAATTTTTAATGAATTGTTTAAGCAAGTGGTGACGTTAGCGAAACGTGCGCACTCAGAAACGACAATTGGTGAAAGTGCGATGTCGGTTAGTTATGCTGCTGTCGAGCTTGGGAAGAAAATATTCGGCGAGCTAACAGATTGTCACGTACTTATTCTTGGTGCTGGAAAAATGGGTGAACTGGCACTGCAAAACTTATATGGAAGCGGTGCTCGAAAAGTAACAGTCATGAATAGGACGTTTACGAAAGCGGAAGTAATGGCTGAGAAATATATGGGACATGCAAAGCCTTTAAGTGAATTGCAATGTGCATTATTAGAAGCAGATATTTTAATTAGTTCAACTGGTGCATCTGAGTATGTCATTACGAAAGAGATGATGGCAAAGGTAGAGAAAATGCGCTCTGGCCGTCCGTTATTTATGGTGGATATTGCAGTGCCGCGTGATATTGATCCAGCGATTGATGAACTAGAAGGTTCTTTCTTATATGACATTGATGATTTGCAAGGAGTAGTGGAAGCAAATCGTGCTGAGCGTTTGAAAGAAGCAGAGAAAATTCAATTTATGATTGAAGAGGAAATTGTTTTATTTAAAACGTGGTTAAGTACACTTGGTGTTGTTCCGTTAATAGCAGCTCTTCGTGATAAGGCACTTGCTATCCAAAGTGAAACGATGGAAAGTTTGGAACGCAAAATACCGAATCTTAGTGATCGTGAGAGAAAAGTAATTAGTAAGCATACGAAAAGTATTATTAATCAATTATTAAAAGACCCAATTTTAGTAGCGAAAGAAATAGCTGCTGAAGAGGGAGCAGACGAAAAATTAGCGTTATTTGCAAAGATTTTCGATCTAGAAATGGAAGACGTAGAGAGTAGTGCGGAAGAAGTAGAACATAAAAGAGCGTGGACACCATCCGTTCCATCTTTATAATTTGGAAGGATGATCGGATGAGTTTTTTAAATAACAGTATTATTTATCATATTGCAATTATTTTATATGCTTGTAGCATTAGTTTATATTTTATAGATTATTTCCAAAGTAACCGAAAGGCGAACCGATTTGCTTTTTGGTTACTTTCGATTGTATGGGTTCTGCAGTCTATCTTCATGTTACTTCGGGCTACAGATTCAGAAACGAACCCTATATTAACTTTACTATCAGGGATTTATTTTTATGTTTGGCTATTGATTACGATGTCGTTAGTCATTAATCGATTTATGAGAATCGACTTTCTAGTCTTTTTTACAAATGTTGTCGCATTTGGCGTAAGTGCTTTTTCTATTTTTACACCGCTCGGAAAGATGTCGCCGGTACTTGCGGAGCAATTAGTTTCGGAACTTGTATATGTACACGTTGGTATGGCTATTATTTCTTATGCAACTTTCACTGTATCGTTCATTTTTTCTATCATGTATTTATTACAATATCGCCTATTAAAAAAGAAAAAATGGAATGCGAGATTAAGAAGGTTAGGGAATTTACCGAAGCTAGAATCGATGTCTTACGGATTAAATTTATTTTCTGTTCCATTTTTCTTACTAGCTATTTTATTAGGATGCATATGGGGATATACGAAATTGGACAATTTCCATTGGTATGATACGAAAGTGATCGGATCTTTTGTCGTTCTATTTGTATATTGTGCTGGCCTATATTTACGAGTGGCAGATGTATTGCAAGGAAAGAAGATCGTACAGTGGAACATCGGGGCATTTCTCGTAATGCTAATCAATATTTTTCTATTAAGCAGTTTATCCAACTTCCACTTTTGGTATTTATAATGAGGAGAGAGAATTATGCGCAAAATTATTGTAGGGTCACGAAAGAGTAAATTAGCATTAACGCAAACAAACTGGTTTATTGATCGGTTAAAGGCGCTAGGTTTACCATATGAATTTGAAGTGAAAGAAATCGTCACAAAAGGTGATGTTATTTTAGATGTTACTCTTTCAAAAGTAGGCGGAAAAGGCTTGTTTGTGAAAGAGATTGAACATGCGTTACTTACGAAAGAAATTGATATGGCTGTACATAGTATGAAAGATATGCCGGCCGTACTTCCAGAAGGATTAATGATTGGTTGTACACCGAAGCGTGTTGATCCTCGCGATGCTTTTATCTCAAAAAGCGGAGCATCGTTTAAAGAGTTAGCAGAAGGCGCTATTTTAGGTACAAGTAGTTTAAGACGCAGTGCACAATTATTAGCTGCAAGACCAGATTTACAAGTGAAGTGGATTCGTGGAAATATCGATACACGTTTACGTAAATTACAAGAAGAAGATTACGATGCAATCATTTTAGCGACAGCTGGATTACAAAGAATGGGCTGGGATAATGAAGTTATTACAGAACATTTAGATGAGACGTTATGTGTACCTGCTGTAGGACAAGGTGCATTAGCGATTGAGTGCCGTGAGGATGATAAGGATTTACTACAGCTGTTAGCGCATATGAATGATGCAGTAACAGAAAAAACAGTGGCAGCAGAGCGAGTATTTCTTCATAAACTTGAAGGTGGATGCCAAGTTCCAATCGCTGGATATGCAACCCTTACAGAAAACGATGCAATCGAATTAACAGCTCTTGTCGGTTCTATGGACGGTTCTGTTTTATTGAAAGAGACAGTAGTAGGAACTAATCCAGCGGAAGTAGGATTAGAGGCTGCGGACCGTTTAATTAAACAAGGCGCAAAAGAACTCATTCTTGCTGCAAATAAGGGGCAACAATAAATATGAACGCTCTCGCTGGCAAAACGGTATTGATTACACGTGCCCAGCATCAAGCAAAACAAATGAGTGTAGTGGTGAAAGAAAAGAGCGGAATTCCATTGGAAATTCCGCTTTTGCGTATGGAAGGTATGTCTCATAGACAGATTCAACATATAGCAGGGCAACTACATTCGTATGACTGGGTTATTTTTACGAGTAAAAATGGGGTAACTTTTTTTCTAGATCGTTTGAGAAAGAGGCTCCCTGTAACGACTAAAATTGCTGCAGTAGGCGTGAAGACAAGGTTAGAATTAGAAAAACGGGGCTATAAAGTGGACTTTGTTCCAACTTCATTTGTTGCAGAAGTATTTGCAGAAGAGTTTGTAAAAAGACTAAGTGGAAACGAATGCATTTTATTTCCGAAAGGGAATTTAGCAAGAGATGTAATTCCAGTTGCACTTCGCCAAATTGGTGTTTCTCTAGATGAGCTAATCGTATATGGTACGAAAGAGAATGTAGAGAAAAAGCGAGAACTGATAGAAACGCTAGAAGTAGGGAAAGTAGACATTATTACATTTACGAGCCCTTCAACTGTTACTAGTTTTGTTCGTTTACTTGAGGGTACAAACTGGAGAGAATGGACAAAAAAATGTACAATTGCTTGTATAGGGCCTATTACGGAAAAAGAGGCGAGCCTTTATTTTCCGCATATTATTATGCCGAAAGAGTACACTGTAGAAGCATTACTACAATGTATTTGTGAATCTATAAAGTGAAACATTAATTAGTAGGGTCTTACTGCCCGCAAATAGCGGGATAAAATAAAAGAATGGGGATAGAAATCTATGAACTCTTTACAATTTAATCGTCATCGTCGCTTAAGACAAAGTGGTAATATGCGTGCGCTTGTGCGTGAAACGTTTTTACATACGGAAGATTTTATTTACCCTATTTTTGTATTAGAAGGAGAAAACGTTCGTAATGAAGTCCCTTCTATGCCAGGCGTATATCAAATGTCTTTAGATTTATTGCAAGCTGAAATGCAAGAGGTTGTTGATTTAGGTATCCGTTCTGTTATTGTATTTGGTTTACCTGCTGAAAAAGATGAAGTTGGATCATCAGCATATTGTGATCATGGAATTGTGCAACGTGCAATTCAGCAAATTAAAGGTGAATTCCCTGAGCTAGTAGTAGTTGCAGATACATGTTTATGTCAATTCACAAGCCATGGTCATTGCGGTGTAATTGAAGATGGTATTATTTTAAATGACGAGTCTCTTGCAGTTCTTGCGAAAACAGCTGTCAGCCAAGCGAAAGCGGGAGCAGACATTATTGCGCCATCAAACATGATGGACGGATTTGTAACAGCGATTCGCCACGCATTAGATGAAAATGGTTTTGGGCATGTGCCAGTAATGTCGTACGCTGTGAAATATTCATCAGCGTTTTACGGGCCGTTCCGTGATGCGGCGCACGGTGCACCACAATTTGGTGACCGTAAAACATATCAAATGGACCCAGCGAACCGTATGGAAGCATTCCGTGAAGCAGAATCAGATGTAATGGAAGGGGCAGATTTCTTAATTGTAAAGCCAGCTCTATCTTACTTAGATATTGTTCGTGATGTGAAAAATAACTTTAATTTACCAGTCGTTGCTTATAACGTAAGTGGTGAATATTCGATGATTAAAGCGGCAGCGCAAAATGGTTGGATTAATGAAAAAGAAGTTGTACTTGAAAAATTAATTAGTATGAAACGTGCAGGAGCAGATTTAATTATTACGTATCATGCGAAAGATGCAGCAAGATGGTTACAAGAAGGAGGCGCTAAATAATGAAAAAGTTTGATAAGTCGATTGCGGCGTTTGAAGAGGCGCAAGATTTAATGCCTGGAGGCGTAAATAGCCCAGTTCGTGCCTTTAAGTCTGTCGGTATGAATCCGTTGTTTATGGAGCGTGGAAAAGGCTCTAAAGTATACGATATCGATGGGAATGAATACATCGATTACGTATTATCATGGGGTCCTTTAATTCATGGTCATGCAAACGACCGTGTTGTGGAAGCTTTAAAATCTGTTGCTGAAAGAGGGACAAGCTTCGGTGCTCCAACGGAAATTGAGAATGAATTAGCGAAACTTGTTATTGAGCGCGTACCATCAATTGAGATTGTACGTATGGTTAACTCAGGAACAGAAGCGACAATGAGTGCGCTACGTTTAGCTCGTGGTTATACAGGCCGTAACAAAATTTTGAAATTCATCGGTTGTTACCATGGTCATGGTGATTCGTTATTAATTAAAGCGGGTTCTGGTGTGGCGACGTTAGGTTTACCAGATAGCCCTGGTGTACCAGAAGGTGTAGCGAAAAATACAATTACAGTAGCGTATAACGATTTAGACAGTGTGAAGTACGCTTTCGAACAATTCGGTGACGATATTGCTTGTGTTATCGTAGAACCAGTAGCAGGGAATATGGGTGTTGTTCCTCCGCAGCCAGGATTTTTAGAAGGTCTTCGTGAAGTAACAGAGCAAAACGGTGCATTACTTATTTTTGATGAAGTCATGACAGGATTCCGAGTTGCTTATAATTGTGGACAAGGTTATTACGGTGTAACACCTGATTTAACTTGTTTAGGTAAAGTAATCGGTGGTGGCTTACCAGTAGGAGCATACGGTGGTAAAGCAGAAATTATGCGACAAGTTGCACCGAGCGGACCGATTTACCAAGCAGGTACTTTATCAGGTAACCCACTTGCGATGGCAGCAGGTTATGAAACGTTAGTACAGTTAACGCCAGAATCATATGTAGAATTCGAGCGTAAAGCTGAAATGTTAGAAGCTGGCTTACGTAAAGCGGCTGAAAAACATGGCATTCCGCATCATATTAACCGTGCGGGTTCTATGATTGGTATCTTCTTTACAGATGAACAAGTTATTAATTACGATGCAGCAAAATCTTCAAACTTAGAATTCTTTGCAGCTTACTATCGTGAAATGGTAGAGCAAGGTGTATTCTTGCCGCCATCTCAATTCGAAGGCTTATTCCTATCGACAGCACATAGTGATGCAGATATTGAAGCGACAATTGCAGCGGCTGAGATTGCCATGTCAAAATTAAAAGCTTAATCGAATAAAGAAAATCGCTCTCTATAAGGGGGGCGATTTTTTTTATTCATAAAGTCAGCTTTCCGTACATAAATCTGTAATGACATATAGTTTGGGAGGGGGAAAAGAAGTGGCAACAGATCATTCATTACGTTTTTCATTAAAAGAATCTGTTTGGTTCCAAAAAGGACAGGAAGTCGAAGAACTTTTGTCAATTTCGTTAGATCCAGACGTTGAGATAGAAGAGCTTGATCATGAAGTTATCGTGAGAGGGCAATTAGATTTAACGGGAGAGTATGTTGCAAGGCAAGATGATTCGGCTTATTCATTGAGAGATCTATCACCAGCGAAGTCAATTGATTATGTAGAAACAAGAGAAGATGGGGTTAATGAACTTGTTCATTCCTTTCCGCTTGAAATATCAATTCCGAGAAACCGTGTGAAAGTAATTGAAGAACTATATGTATCTATCGAGGAATTTGATTATGAATTAAAGGAAAATGGTTGCTTACAATTATTAGCGGATATATCTATTACAGGTTTATGTGATGAAGAAAGAATTGAGGATGAAGAGGAAGAAACGGCGTATGCTGAGTTAGAGGATGATTCAGCACAAGAGTATGAAACTAGACCAACGCCGCACGTAGAAGAACCAGCTTATAAGGAATCAGATGAGTGGGAAGATTACGCATTTGAACCGTTCCAACTAGAAGAAAGAAAAGAGCAGGAAGTAGAGGAAGCGGAAATAGAAGAACATGAATTTGTAGAGCGTGAAGAAGAGAAAGAAACAACGCCGCAATTTGAATTGTTCGGACGAAAAGATTTTAAGAAAGAGAAAGAGAAAAAGAAAAAGCAAGAAGAGCAAGAAGAAGAAGCTTACTCACAGCGAGATGAAAATGCGCTGTATTTAACGAAAATATTTACGAAAGAACCAGAAGAAGAATTTACAAAGTTAAGAATGTATTTCGTGCAAGAAGGAGATACGATCGAATCTGTTGCAGATCGTTATGAAACGTCTGTACAAAACTTATATCGTGTCAATCAAACAGAAGATATATATTTAACGGCAGGACAAATTATTTATATTCCTGTTTCAAGAGCAAAAGCGAAATAAGTGAGTGTTTTTCACTCACTTATTTTTCTAAAGGCTATGTTTTGAATAGAAAGGGTTATTCGTATGGATATGGAATTACGAAATCGCTATGAACCCATTGTAAGGCAATATAGATTGGATACGCAGCATATGGAAGAGCACGGAAGTGTAACGAAAATTTACACGAATCAAGGTCCATATGCGCTCAAGAAAATAGAAGGCAGAAAGTTAGAGCGGAATAACTTTCTGCATCATATTCAATATTTGAAGGAGAAAGGTTTTTCAAATTATGTACCTATATACCATGCGACGGATGGTAATTATATTTTAAGTGACGGAACGTATAATTATTATTTAATGCCTTGGTTAGAACGTGCGGAAGGGAACGGCGAGGATAATGATCAATACCATAAAATGTTCCAGACTCTCGGAGCGTTGCATCAAAAAACGGTAAAAGAAGAAACGTATACAGAAGAAGATTTAGAGAAACATTATACGAATATATCCGATCGTTGGGAAAATGATGGTGAGATGTTAGAAGAGTTTCTTGTAGAATCTGAAGCGAAGTGGTATATGTCTCCGTTTGAATTGCAATATTGTACGTACTATCATCATGTAATGAGGGCACGTGAGTTTGCAACGAAGCAATTAAATGAGTGGAACGATGCGATGAAAGAAAAAGAAAAAACACGTATTACTTTTGTGCATGGTAACGTATCACTTAATCATTTTTTATTTGATTATGAACGGAACGGCTATTTTATTAGTTTAGAAAAATCGAAGTTTGCAACACCGGTGCAAGATATAGTAGGGTTTTATTCTAGGTCGTTAAACACATATCCAATTGCGCGAAGTGATCGGTTTGAATGGTATCAAATGTACCAAAAAAATTTTCCTTTTACGAAAGAAGAGCAACTACTCATGTTTGCGTATATGACGTATCCATCACAATTTATTCGGCAAATCCAGTCTTATAAGAAAAGAAGAGAGAGTCGTAATGAGGAAAATGAACTTCTTGGAGTAAAGAGCTTGCAACAATCGCATTGGCTCGTTAGCAATATAGAATATTTTCTTTCGCAATTACAAGCTGCCCAGCAAGGGAACGGATAAAAAGATAAGTAGCATCCTCTACTTATCTTTTTTGTACGTCACAAAATTCGTAGTCTTAAATTTATCTTGACGAATAGGGTTTCGTTTTTTACACTATTGTATATAATAATTAACAATCATATAAATGCCTTGAAGGGGAAGAGTATAACAAGAAACGTCTTCAGAGAGGAGAATCATTAGCTGGGAGATTCTCTAGATAGTTATGTTAGAAGGTAGCCCTGGAGCATCTTTTCTGAACAGAATAGTTCTCATTAGGAAAAGACGGATTTGTCCGTTATCAAATTAAGAGTATAAGCAAATTCTGAATTTGTTTGTAAATAAAGGTGGTACCGCGATGTCCCTCGTCCTTTTTTGGATGAGGGGCATTTTTTATTTTAAGGAGGGAAAATAATGTCAAACACGGAAAAGAATTTACCAACTAAATATGATCATATGTCCGTTGAAGAAGGCCTTTATCAGTGGTGGTTAGAAGGCAAATATTTTGAAGCAACAGGAGACGAGAAGAAACAGCCGTATACAATTGTAATTCCACCTCCGAACGTAACTGGTAAGTTACACCTAGGTCATGCTTGGGATACAACTCTTCAAGATATTTTAACTCGTACGAAGCGTATGCAAGGATACGATGTATTATGGCTTCCAGGAATGGACCATGCGGGTATCGCAACACAAGCGAAAGTAGAAGGAAAACTTCGTGAAGAAGGTATTTCACGTTACGATCTTGGCCGTGAGAAGTTCCTAGAAAAAGCTTGGGAATGGAAAGAAGAATACGCGTCTCACATTCGTCAACAATGGGGGAAAGTTGGTTTAGGACTAGACTATTCTCGCGAGCGTTTCACATTAGACGAAGGTTTATCTGATGCAGTTAATAAAGTATTCGTTCAATTATATGAAAAAGGCTTAATTTACCGTGGTGAATATATTATCAACTGGGACCCAGCAACACGCACAGCCCTTTCTGATATTGAAGTAATTCATAAAGAAGTTCAAGGTGCATTCTACCATATGAACTATCCGTTAACAGATGGTTCTGGTCATATTCGTCTTGCAACAACTCGTCCAGAAACGATGCTTGGTGATACAGCAGTAGCAGTTCATCCAGAAGACGATCGTTACAAGCATTTAATCGGAAAAACAGTTACACTTCCAATCGTAGGCCGTGAGATTCCGATTATTGCTGATGAGTACGTAGAAAAAGATTTCGGAACAGGCGTTGTAAAAATTACACCAGCTCATGACCCGAATGACTTTGAAGTAGGTAACCGTCATGACTTACCACGTATCTTAGTAATGAACGAAGATGGATCGATGAATGAAAAGGCTGGTAAGTATAACGGCATGGATCGTTTCGAATGTCGTAAAGCGTTAGTAAAAGACTTACAAGAAGCGGGCGTATTAGTAGAAATCGAGCCTCATATGCATTCAGTAGGTCACAGTGAGCGTAGTGGTGCAGTTGTTGAGCCTTACTTATCAACACAATGGTTCGTAAAAATGGCTCCACTTGCTGAGAAGGCAGTAGCGCTTCAACAAAAAGAAGAAGAGAAAGTAACGTTCGTACCAGAGCGTTTCGAAAACACATATTTACGCTGGATGGAAAACATTCACGACTGGTGTATTTCTCGTCAATTATGGTGGGGACACCGCATTCCAGCTTGGTATCATAAAGAAACTGGTGAAGTATACGTAGGTACAGAAGCACCAGCAGACATTGAAAACTGGAATCAAGATAACGACGTACTTGATACATGGTTCAGTTCGGCACTATGGCCATTCTCAACACTTGGTTGGCCAAATGAAGATGCAGCAGACTTCAAACGTTACTATTCAACAGATGCACTAGTAACGGGTTATGACATCATCTTCTTCTGGGTATCTCGTATGATCTTCCAAGGTTTAGAGTTTACAGGAGAGCGTCCATTTAAAGATGTATTAATTCACGGGTTAGTTCGTGATGAGCAAGGACGTAAAATGAGTAAATCTCTTGGTAACGGTATTGATCCAATGGATGTTATCGAGAAGTACGGTGCAGATGCAATGCGCTATTTCTTATCAACAGGAAGTGCACCAGGTCAAGATTTACGTTTCAGCATGGAGAAAGTAGAATCTACTTGGAACTTCATTAATAAAATTTGGAATGCATCACGTTTCGTATTAATGAACATGGATGATATGAAGTATGAAGAAATCGATTTAACTGGCGAAAAATCAGTTGCGGATAAGTGGATTTTAACTCGCTTAAACGAAACAATCGAAAGCGTAACACGTAACATGGATAAATATGAGTTCGGTGAAGCTGGTCGTTCATTATACAACTTCATTTGGGACGATTTCTGTGACTGGTACATTGAGATGGCGAAACTTCCTCTATACGGTGAAGATGAATCAGCTAAGAAAACAACTCGTTCTATTTTAGCTTATGTATTAGACCAAACAATGCGTCTATTACACCCATTCATGCCATTCGTAACAGAGAAAATTTGGCAACATTTACCGCATGAAGGCGAGTCTATTACAGTAGCAGCGTGGCCAACAGTTCGCGAAGATTTACAAGATAAAGAAGCGGCAGCAGAAATGCACCTTCTAGTTGATATCATTCGCTCTGTTCGTAACATCCGTGCAGAAGTTAATACGCCAATGAGCAAAAAAGTTCAAATGCAAATTAAAGCAAAAGATGAGGCTGTACTTGCTCAACTTACGAAAAACAGCTCTTACATTGAGCGTTTCTGTAACCCAAGCGAATTAACAATTCAAACGGATTTACAAGCGCCAGAAAAAGCAATGACTGCAATCGTATCAGGTGCAGAGTTATTCTTACCATTAGCTGATCTTATCAATCTTGATGAAGAAAAAGCGCGTCTTGAGAAAGAACTTGAGAAGTTTGACAAAGAAGTAGAACGTGTACAGAAGAAACTTTCAAACCAAGGTTTCGTAGCGAAAGCTCCTGCAGCAGTTATCGATGGAGAGCGTGCGAAAGAGCAAGACTACCTAGAAAAACGTGAAGCAGTTCGCCAACGTCTAGCAGATCTTGAGAAATAAAATGTTTTTTAGAGACTCACTATATTGGTGAGTCTCTTTTCTTTGCGTATAATAGGAGGATAAAGGTTGTCTTTTGAAAGGGGAAAGCATACGTGATACATACATACGAAGAAGCGATAGGGTGGATTCATAGCCGATTGAAGTTTGGTATTAAACCAGGATTAGAAAGAATGAGATGGATGCTAGAAGAGCTCGGAAATCCAGAACGTCACATAAAATGTGTTCATCTTGCTGGTACAAATGGAAAAGGTTCAACGTTAACATATATGCGCTACATGTTAGAAGATGCAAAATATAAGGTGGGAACATTTACCTCTCCTTATATTGAAACATTTAACGAACGTATTAGTGTGAACGGAGCACCAATTGCAGATGAAGAGATTACTGAACTTGTAAAGATGGTAAAGCCAGTCGTTGAAAAACTAGATGAGACGGATTTAGGGGAAGCAACTGAGTTTGAAATTATTACTGTTATGGCAATTTGTTATTTCGGTAAAGTTAATTTCTGTGATGTTGTTTTATTTGAAACAGGGCTTGGAGGACGCTTTGATTCTACGAATGTTATTCATCCTGTTCTCACGATGATTACAAATATCGGCCACGATCATATGCATATTTTAGGGAATACACTAGGAGAAATTGCATATGAGAAGGCGGGAATTATTAAGTCTGGTGTTCCAGTTATTACTGGTGTACAAAATGAGGAAGCATTGCAAGTCATTCAAAAGGTTGCAAAGGAAAATCATGCAAACTTATACGAGATGGGTAACCATTTTACAGCGTTACATAAACAGTCTAGCAAAGATGGAGAACAGTTCGATTTCACTTGTCCTTTCGCTAATTTTGAAGATGTGCGAATCTCAATGAAAGGTAGTCACCAAGTAGGAAACGCAGCACTTGCACTTATGGCAGTCATGTATGTCAAAACATACTTATCATTTTTAATTGAGGAAGAAGAAATGAGAACTGGATTACAGGAAGCGTATTGGATTGGACGATTTGAAAAACTGCAAAGTAATCCAGATATTATTATAGATGGTGCCCATAATCCAGAAGGTATCGAAAGTCTTGTGAAAACAGTAGACTCACATTACAAAGATAAAAATGTAATAGTTTTATTTACTGCCCTTGGTGATAAACAGTTGCATAATATGGTAGGTCAATTAGAAACAATTGCCGATGAAATTATTTTTACAACATTCGCCTTTGATCGAGCTATTTCTGCTGATAAGCTTGCATCTTATGCAAAGAAAGAGTCAAAACTAGTTTTTGAAAATTGGAAAGAGGCAATTGATACAAAGGTTGAAATGATTGGAGAAAATGATGTTTTTATCATAACAGGTTCTCTTTATTTCATTTCGGAAGTTCGAAAATATATTCGCGAGAAAAACTAGATAGTCTTTGCTATCTAGTTTTTTTGTTCTACAAATGAAGTCAAATGCATACATATAAGATAAATATATAGGGTTATTTGGCGAATTCCTCTGACAAATATCTCGTTTTTTTGTGAAAGGAATATGATATGATGCGGACAACGATAAGAGGTGAGGTGTGAGTGTATGGACAAGCAATCACGAACGATCTCAGTGAAAGTGAATGGAACAGAAGCGAAGTATGAGGAGAAGAAGAAAGATGAATTTGAATGGATGGTAGTAGAAAGTGAAAGACCGAAAAACGTTGTTCCGTTCCAAAAAGCGAAATTAGTGTCTACGGAAAAAAAACGAAAGAAGTGGAGCAATACGTTAATTGCAATCGTTGCAACTGCGATTGTTATTGGTACGGCGTTTGGGATGGGAATGCTACAGTTACTTAAAGGGCAAGGGGCGACGGGGGAAAGTGAAGTAACAGCTTCGAAGCAGATGCAAAATGAAGAATCAAAGATGGGTGGAACGTCAGAACAAACACCAGCACCAAAAGAGGAAAAACAAAAAGCGCAGGCAGGAACGTCATTAGATACAATGAAATTATTTTTTGTTCAAGGAGGGATTTATTCTTCCGAAGAAAAGGGACAGGCCGCTCTTGAAGAGTGGAAAGGTAATGGAGGCGTAGCAGCTTTAAAACCGAGCGGTGATAAGTATGCATTAGTTGTTGGCATTGCTAGTGATGAACAAGATATAAACCAATTAATGACGCAGTATAAAAATGATAATGTCTCTGTATTGAAAAAGAACTGGGATATAACAGATAAAGCATTACTTAAAGATGATAAAGAAGTTGGTGCGTTTTTAACAAAAGTACAGCCATTATATACTCATTTAGCAAAATATGCTTCTAGCGTACAAGCTAGTGGAAAAAGTAATGCAAAAGATGTAGGTGCGATTGAAAAAGAGTGGAAAGCAATTGAAAAAGAAGGGAAAAGTATGAAGCAGGAAGAAGCGAAGAAATTGTATATGTATACGTCAGTAGCTGTGCAAACAGTGAAGGATGGAAAAGGTGATAAGGAATCTTTGACGAAATTAAATCAAGTTATTATTGATGGTATACTTTCATATGAAAAAATTGTTTCACAAAAGGTGAAATAATAGGATAATGAAATGACGAAGGAAGAAGGATAGGTACTTCTTTCTTTTCTTTTGAATTTAGAGCAAAGTGCTTTCTCTACGGCAGGAATATAATCGTATTTTAGTGAAAAAGTATTATTTTGTTTAGAAAAAATAATATTTCTTTCATTTGTGGACAAACTATTCCTTTGATACGATTGATATAAATGATTCTGCTTCATGTGAGAAAGGAAGGAGAAAATATGAGAAAAATTATTTTAGCATCAGGGTCACCTCGCAGGAAGGAACTGCTTGAGTTAGCGGATGTACCATTTGAAATCATTGTAAGTGAAGTAGAAGAAACGATTGGTGCGTACTCATCACCTTCTGATATTGTAATGTCCCTTGCCCTGCAAAAAGCATCTGCGGTAGCGGAAAATAACAGTGATCATATTGTGTTAGGTGCAGACACAATTGTTACATATGAATCGCGTATTCTTGGAAAGCCTTCTAATGAAGCTGAGGCGAAAGAAATGTTGCAATTATTATCAGGGAAAACACATGAAGTGTATACTGGTGTTGCAATTATAACAAAAGACAAAACAGTCACTTTTTACGAGCGTACAGAAGTTACGTTTTGGGAATTAACAGAAGAGGAAATTGACGCATACGTTGCATCAAAAGAGCCTCTTGATAAAGCGGGAAGTTATGGAATTCAAGGTAAAGGATCTATTTTTGTTCAACATATTCAAGGGGACTATTATAGTGTAGTCGGTTTACCAATTTCACGTCTTGTTCGGGAATTAAAACAATTCAATATTGATGTAACCCATGCGTAAAAATGCATGGGATTTTCTTTGAGATAACAAATAAAAGGGGTGGAGAAATGAACGGTATTCGTGATGTTGTCAAAGAAGAACAGCCACGGGAGCGTTTATTGTTAGAAGGAGCAGGAAGTTTATCGAATCGGGAGCTTCTTGCGGTGTTACTCAGAACAGGTTCTAAAGAAGAAACAGTTTTAAAGTTATCAGATAAAATTTTACATCACTTTGATGGTTTACGTATGTTGAAAGATGCAACGTTAGAAGAGCTTGTCAGTATACATGGTGTTGGGATTGCAAAGGCAGCCCAGCTTATAGCTGCTTTTGAACTTGGTAGAAGAATGGTACGTTTAGAATATCAAAATAGATACAGCATTCGAAGCCCAGAAGATTGTGCGAGATATATGATGGAAGAAATGCGCTTCCTGCAGCAGGAGCATTTTGTATGTTTATATTTGAACACAAAGAATCAAGTTATACATAGGCAAACGATTTTCATTGGAAGTTTAAACACATCAATTGTACATCCAAGGGAAGTTTTTAAAGAAGCGTTCCGCCGTGCAGCAGCCTCTATCATATGTCTTCATAACCACCCTTCAGGAGACCCCACGCCGAGCCGAGAGGATATTGAAGTAACAAAACGCTTAGTAGAATGTGGCCAGATTATCGGAATTGAAGTGCTTGACCATATTATAATAGGTGACCATAAATTCGTGAGTTTAAAGGAAAAAGGTCATATTTAAGACTATGCTTTTTACTTATTTTGTTTTATAATGTGATTTATGAGTTTTTTGTAGAAATTTATCTACAAGAAGGATAAAGATATAAAAAACGTACTGTTTTTATAATATAAAGTAAGAAAAATGAGTCCGTGAAAACAAGAAAGGAAGATAAATAATATGTTTGGATTTGGTGGCTTTACTCGCGATCTTGGAATAGATTTAGGAACTGCGAACACGCTTGTATATGTAAAAGGAAAAGGTGTAGTTTTACGTGAACCTTCAGTAGTAGCGTTACAAACTGATACGAAACAAATCGTTGCTGTAGGTAGCGATGCAAAACAAATGATTGGTCGTACACCAGGAAACGTTGTGGCACTTCGCCCGATGAAAGACGGTGTAATTGCTGATTACGAAACGACAGCAACAATGATGAAATATTACATTCAACAAGCTCAAAAATCAAATGGATTCTTCTCACGTAAACCATACGTAATGGTATGTGTACCGTCTGGTATTACAGCTGTAGAAAGACGTGCAGTAATCGATGCGACTCGTCAAGCGGGTGCTCGTGATGCTTATCCAATTGAAGAACCATTTGCAGCAGCAATTGGTGCAAACTTACCTGTTTGGGAACCAACTGGTAGTATGGTTGTTGATATCGGTGGTGGTACAACAGAAGTTGCAATCATTTCTTTAGGTGGTATTGTAACAAGTCAATCAGTTCGTGTTGCTGGTGATGATATGGATGATTCAATCATTCAGTACATTAAGAAAAGCTACAACTTAATGATTGGTGAAAGAACAGCTGAAGCATTAAAATTAGAAATCGGTTCTGCAGGCGAGCCAGAAGGTATCGAGCCTATGGAAATTCGCGGTCGTGATTTAGTAAGTGGTTTACCAAAAACAGTACTAATTCAGCCAGAAGAAATCGCAGATGCATTAAAAGATACAGTAGATGCAATTGTAGAATCTGTTAAAAATACGTTAGAGAAAACTCCACCTGAATTAGCGGCAGACATTATGGACCGTGGTATCGTATTAACAGGTGGCGGAGCATTACTACGTAACTTAGATAAAGTGATTAGTGAAGAGACAAATATGCCAGTTCTTGTTGCAGAAGACCCATTAGATTGCGTAGCAATTGGAACGGGTAAAGCATTAGACAATATCGATCTTTTCAAAACTGCTGCTCGATAATATCGCAAAATAAAAATCAATGAAATTAAGAGGGTGTGAACGTGCCACAGTTTTTCTTAAACAAAAGATTAATTGTTTTGTTAGTTAGTATTATTCTTCTCGTGGCATTGATTGGAATCTCATTGAAAGAACGGAACAGTTTAACATGGCCAGAGCAGTTTGTTAAAGACACTGTCGGTGTTGTAGAACGTGTATTCCAAAAGCCAGCGAAATACGTAGCTGGATTCTTCGAAAATGTAGAGGATGTAAAGCGCACGTATGAAGAGAATAAAGAATTAAAAGCAAAATTAGATAATTATGCAGGTTTATCAGGGAAAGTAAAACAATTAGAAGATGATAACAAGAAGTTACAAGAGTTAACGGGTAAAAAAGAGTTAAATAGCCAATATACTGAAATTCCAGCTACTGTTGTTTCTCGTAATCCAGATAAATGGTACGATTTAATCGGAATTGATAAAGGAGCACAGCAAGGAATTAAAAAAGATATGGCTGTAGTAACTTCACAAGGTCTAGTTGGACGAGTGAAAAGTGTATCTCAGTTTACATCATCAGTAGAATTGCTAAGCTCTATGAGCCGAACAAATCGTGTTTCTGCTATCGTACAAGGTGATGAGAAAATCTTCGGATTGATTGAAGGTTACGACAAAGAAAAGCACTTACTTCTTTTCACAAAGATCGGCTCTGATGCTCAGGTAGCGAAAGATCAATTAGTCGTAACATCTGGACTTGGTGATATTTTCCCGAAAGGTCTTGTAATTGGGACAATTGTTGATGTGCAGCCAGATCCATACGGCTTAACAAAAACAGCTTATGTAAAACCGGCCGCTGACTTGAATGACGTAGAGCATATTATGGTTGCTAAACGTGCAACGCCTTCAGCGCCATTAGAATAGGAGGGGGAGAAGAGATGATGAAGATTTTAAAAAGAGCAGCTCTTCCTCTTTTGCTCCTTTTTGTTTTTCTATTTGAAAATATGTTTGCTACTATTGTTCCAACAGAGGTTTTTTGGAAAGACAGTATAGCAGCACCTCATTTCTTTATAATTGTGTTATGTTTTATTACTGTGTACTATAGTCCGGTCCAAGGGATTTATTACGGGCTCTTATTTGGTTTCTTATTTGATACCGTATACACAGAACTTGTCGGTATATATATTTTTGCGTATCCGATTTTAGCTTATTTAGTTTATAGTGTGATGAAGATATTACAATTGAATTTATTTATTGTTGCTTCTATTGTACTAGCAGGTATTGTAGCACTAGAGTATTATGTGTATGGATTTTTAACTTTGTTAGGACGTACTCATATGTCAGCGTATGTCTTTTTCACAGATCGTCTCCTGTCTACTGTATTGCTAAATGCAATTTTCTTATTGATAGTTTGTTTCCCACTGAGACGATATTTAGTGCGTCTTTCAAAAGCGATGGAAGAAAAAGAAAAAAGGATTTTCTAATTTTATGTCGAATTGAATCGGTGGGGTGAACTTTAGTGGAAGAAAAAAAGCAACAAAATGTAACAATAAAAGGGACAAAAGACGGAATAACGCTTCATTTAGATGATTGTTGTTCATTCTCTGAATTACTAGAGGAATTGGATGAAAAGCTTTCTACACATTACTATGATGGTGATGGGCGCTCTTTAATTGAAGTGCATGTGAAAGTGGGAAATCGTTATTTAACAGAAGTCCAACAAGAAGAGATTCGTACGTTAATTCGTAATAAAAAGAATCTTGTTGTGGATTCAATTGAAAGTGATGTTATAACTAAAGCAGAAGCAATAGCTTGGAAAGAAGAAACAGAAATTGTCCCTATTTCCAAAATTGTTCGCTCTGGACAAGTTTTACATGTAAAAGGAAATTTATTGTTAATTGGAGATGTTAATCCAGGCGGAACGGTTATCGCTGGGGGGAATATTTTTGTCGTAGGATCATTAAGAGGAATTGCACATGCTGGGTATTATGGGGATTCGGATGCTGTAATCGCTGCATCTGATATGAACCCGATGCAACTTCGAATTAGTGATGTGGCAATGCGGGCTCCGGAAGAGAAAGAAGACGGAGCGGAGGCGGCAGAATGTGCGTATATTAATGAGAACAATCACATTGTTGTCGATCGACTGCAACTTCTCACTCATCTTAGACCTAATTTAACAAAGTTAGAAAGGGGAATTGTATAGCTGTGGGAGAGGCAATAGTAATTACATCTGGAAAAGGCGGAGTAGGTAAAACTACAACGTCTGCGAACATTGGTACAGCCCTAGCGTTATCTGGAAAGAAAGTGTGCTTAATTGACACAGATATCGGTCTTCGAAACTTAGACGTAGTAATGGGGCTGGAAAATCGTATTGTATTTGATCTTGTTGATGTCGTTGAAGGGCGTTGTCGTTTACCTCAGGCGCTTATTAAAGATAAGCGTTTTGATGATCTTTATTTATTACCTGCAGCACAAACGAGTGATAAATCAGCGGTAACACCTGAACAAATGGATGAATTAATACAAGTATTACGTCAAGATTATGATTACATATTAATTGATTGTCCTGCGGGGATTGAGCAGGGATTTAAAAACGCGGTAGCTGGTGCGGATAAAGCAATCGTTGTTACGACGCCAGAGGTATCCTCAATGCGCGATGCAGATCGTATTATCGGGCTTTTAGAAAAAGAGGATATTGAACCACCAAAACTTGTTATTAATCGTGTGCGTAGTCATATGCTTCATGAGCAGGATATGTTAGATGTTGATGAAATCGTACGTACATTGTCAATCGAGCTTCTTGGTGTTGTCGAGGATGATGATGAAGTTATTCGTGCTACAAATACAGGTGAACCTGTAGCGTTGCAACCGAGCGGAAAAGCAGCGTTAGCTTATCGTAATATTGCAAGACGCTTGCTGGGTGAGAATGTACCATTGCAAGCATTTGAACAAGAAAAGGTATCGGTATTTACAAAGATGAAAAACTTCTTTGGAATCCGTTAAAAGCACTTCGCGCATATGCGAAGTGCTTTCTTTTTTCTTCACACGAATATCTTTCTTTTTTAGCTCATACATATGTACAAACTGTATACAACTGTTTCTATTTTAATTAGCTTAACGAAAGAAAGGAGACAGTATGAAGAATAAACGTGTAGAAGAAATTAAAAAACGGATTGCGAAAAGGAAGGCAGAGCAAGAAAGGATGGAGGAAGAGCAGTATTTTGCTGGAGGGAATTTTGATAGTGAAACAGTATTTATTGAAGATGGAGAAAAGGAAATTCATCCTTTATTTCGAAAAGAAGTATTTTTTTTCAAAGTTTTGTTATCAGCAATATTAGTTCTTTCTGTCGCTATTTTATATAAGAATGCACCCTCTTCTTTCGAAGGTGCGAAAGCTGTTACAGAGAAAGTGATGAAAGAAGAATTTCAGTTTGCTACTGTAGCGAAATGGTACGAAAAGCAGTTTGGAAAACCGCTCGTATTTTATTCACCTACTGAGAAAAAAGAAGGAACCATTCAGCAAAAAGATTATGCAATTCCTGCGTCTGGAAAGGTAATGCAAGGGTTTCAAAAAAATGGCCAAGGTGTATTTGTTCAAACAGCTACAAATGCAACTGTTGAGTCAGTGAATGAAGGATTAGTTGTTTTTGCAGGGAAGAAAGAGGAACTTGGTAATACAGTTCAAATTCAGCATGCAGATGGAACGGAATCGTGGTATGCGAATTTAAATGACATGTCAGTGAAATTATATGATTACGTTTCAAAGAAACAAAAAATTGGAACGGTGAATAATGATGCAAATAATAAAAATGGTAAGTTTTATTTCGCGATAAAAAAGAATGAAAAATTTATTGACCCGATTCAGGTGATTTCATTTGATTAAATATAGAGAAGTTTTAACGAAGATTTCAGTGCATCCGTTGTTTTGGGTTATTATTGTCATTGGTATTTTTACGGCACGTTTTAAAGAGTTACTCCTGTTATTTTGTATCGTTCTTATCCATGAACTTGGGCACGCCTTTGCGGCGGCACACTACAATTGGCGTATTAAAAAGATTCAACTTTTACCGTTTGGTGGCGTGGCTGAGCTTGAGGAACATGGGAATAAGTCATTGAAAGAGGAACTAGTTGTCGTAATTGCAGGACCTATACAACATATTTGGATGATGGCGGTAGGTTATATAGTGTTTGAAGCTGGTTGGCTTGGTGCGGATTTATATTATTTCTTTATGTGGAATAATATAATTATTTTAGCATTTAATTTACTGCCTATTTGGCCGCTTGATGGCGGGAAAGTATTGTTTAACGTATTATCATATCGTTTTCCTTATTTACAAGCACATGAAAAGATGATGAAATTATCATGTGTTTTTTTTAGTGTAATACTAGTGTGGCAGTTACTTTGGAATAGTAACAATATTATGATGTGGGTACTACTCATATTTTTAGCGGTGTCGTTATATCAAGAGTGGAAACAAAAACAGTATGCCTTTATGCGTTTTTTATTAGAACGTTATTATGGGAACAAAAGAGGAATTGAAAAGATTGCATCTATTGAAGTGCAATCAGAAGATCGTTTATATACGATCTTCACAAAATTTCGTAGAGGGTATAAGCACTCTATTATCGTCCATGGAAAATATAAAGAACATTACACATTGGATGAAAATGAATTACTCTATGCGTATTTTACTGAAAAACGAACAACTTCGTCTGTTGAAGAATTAATCGGTTAGTGTTGACGATAGCACTAACCTTTTATTATTGTAAAAGCAAAGAAGATTATAAAGTGAGGAAAGCATTTTGAAAACGTTATATATAAACTATGCAGGATCGGAAAAACGCGTTGCAATTGAAGAGAAGAAAAAAATTGTTGAGTTTTTATGGAAACGAAATGAAGAACAAGAGATTGTTGGGCATATTTATGCCGGACGTATCGTAAGAACAATCGCTGGAATGAACGCAGCATTTGTAAACATCGGTTTAGAAAAACATGCGTACCTTTCATATGATGATGTACCATCTTCCTATCGTATACATGAAGGGCAAGCGGTACTCGTACAAGTTGTGAAAGAGGCAATTGATACGAAAGGGCCGAAATTGACAGCAAACATAGAATTTACCGGGAAATATGTCGTTTATATGCCATACGATGAAATGCGTGCAGTTTCTCGAAAGATAAAAAATAATAAAAGAAGACAACAGCTACTCCAAATTGAGGTAGAAGGGACAGGAGGGTACATTTTCCGATCTGCTTCTGAGAAAGGAGAAATTGAAGAAATACAAGCTGAAATGCAAAGGTTACAGCAGTTATATGAAGAGTTAAAAAGAAAAGAGGGCCAGGGAAAGGCACCGTTGCTACTTCATCGACCGGCCACCTTTTTAGATCGTGTATTTCAAGAAAATCCAATTGAAACGATTGAAAGAGTAGTTGTAGATACAAGAAGTATAGTGAAAGAATTAGAAGAAAAAGTAGGGAAAGAAAAAGTATCTTTTTATAATGAAAAATCTTCAATGTTTAACCATTTTGGAATAGAGCGTGAGGTTGAGAAAGCACTTCAAAAAATTGTGTGGCTCCCGAATGGTGCTTATTTAATTGTGGAACAAATGGAGACGATGACTGTAATTGATGTGAATACGGGCAAGTTTACTGGAAAACAGAATTTACAAGATACAGTCCTTCGTACAAATGAGGCGGCAGCTGAAGAGATTGCACGTCAATTAAGACTGCGTGATATCGGTGGTATGATATTAATTGATTTTATTAATATGAAAAGAAGAGAAGATAAAGAAAAGGTAAGAGAATGTCTCATGGCTGCTATGCAAAATGATCGCACATATACGAGAGTGCTCGGTTTTACAGAGTTAGGGATTTTGGAGATGACACGTAAACGTAAGAAACATTCTTTACGCGACGTATTGCTAGAAGAGTGTATACCGTGCAAAGCGACAGGGTATGTAATGTCATATGAAAAAATTGCGTATGAGTTAGAGAGAGAGCTAATTACATATGGCGATATAGAGGATGAGGCAGTATTAATCGCTGCACCTAAAGAATTACAAAAACAATTTTTGCAAAAAGAATTACAAAAAAATATTCCATTTGAAATTTATTTCAAAGATGATATGATCGAAAAGTACGCTATTATCCGTTTTGGAAGTAAAAAAGAAATTGCAGAACGGAAAAAATAGTTAGTAGAACTTTCATTGACAATAGTCAATGAATTATGGTAACATCTTTATGTTATAGTTTATAGCACCTAAACGGCTATATGCTACAACCGCACAAAACAGGTTCCCTAAAGACATTTATGTCTACCTCGTTTTTGGCGAGTCTTAGTAATTAAGAGGAGGTGCAAGTATGTACGCAATTATCGAAACAGGTGGAAAACAAATTAAAGTTGAAGCTGGTCAAGCAATCTACATTGAAAAATTAGATGTTGAAGCTGGTGAAACTGTTACTTTTGACAAAGTTCTTTTCGTTGGTGGCGAAAACGTTAAAGTTGGTAGCCCAGTTGTAGAAGGTGCAACAGTTACTGCGAAAGTTGAAAAACAAGGTCGCGCTAAGAAAATCATCGTTTTCAAATACAAAGCGAAAAAGAACAATCGTAAGAAACAAGGTCATCGTCAACCTTACACTAAGCTAGTTGTTGAAGCTATCAACGCTTAATCCAGGTTAACATGATTAAAATTACGATAAGTCGCACGAAATTAGGAAGTATCCAATCATTTAAAATGACTGGACATGCCAATTATGCGCCACATGGACAAGACCTTGTCTGTGCTGGAACTACAGCGGTTGTGTTTGGTTCTATAAATGCAGTGGAAGAACTTTGTAATGTGCAGGCAACTATTGAACTCGGAAGTGATGGCGGATTCTTAACGTATGAATTGCCTAATGATTTAGACGTTCATGCAGCAGAAAAAGCACAAACGCTTTTAGAAGGATTGGTTGTTTCGCTTAAGACGATCGAACTTGATTACGGAAAGTATATCCGTTTAATAGAAAAAGTGCAGGAGGTGTAACGTATGTTAAGATTAGATCTTCAGTTTTTCGCATCTAAGAAAGGTGTAGGTAGTACAAAGAACGGTCGTGACTCTCAGTCAAAACGTCTTGGTGCTAAACGCGCAGATGGTCAAACGGTTTCAGGTGGTTCAATTCTTTACCGTCAACGCGGTACAAAAATTTATCCAGGTGTTAACGTTGGTCGTGGTGGCGATGACACTTTATACGCGAAAGTTGACGGCGTAGTACGCTTTGAGCGTCTTGGCCGTGACCGCAAACAAGTGAGCGTATATCCTGTTGCTCAAGAAGCATAAGAACTCACGGAAAACTCTAACCTGAGTGCAGGTTAGAGTTTTTCTATATTAAGGGGTATCTAAATGAATGAAAAATGGACAATTATAGATGCATTGCGTCATTCAAGACATGATTGGCTCAATCGTATGCAGATGGTGAAAGGAAACCTTTCCCTTGGAAAAGTGGAAGAGATTCATAGTCTCATCGATCGTTTTGTCCAAGAAGCGAGACAAGAATCCAATCTGATAGGGCTATCAATGCCTTTATTTTCAGAGTGGATTTTAACATATAATTGGAAACAGCAGCCGTGCTTATTGGAGTACGAAGTATTAGGGAAATTACATAACTTATCTCACTTAGATGAGACTGTATGTACATGGACGAATCAATTTTTCTCAATGCTTCAGCATAGTTTAGACGTATATGTTGAAAATTATGTTTGTATCACAATTGAATGTGACGCGGAGAATGCTCGTTTCTTTTTTGATTTTCGTGGTAAGCTAACGAGTGTAGAAGAACTACAGAATTGGCTTGCGACCCAAAACAATAAATGGTATTCCATTTCTTATACAGTACGAGACGAAGAAGTCTCAGTTATATTACAACCAATTGAAAAAAGTGTGGTGAAATAATGTTTGTAGATCAGGTCAAGATATATGTAAAAGGCGGCGACGGTGGTAACGGAATGGTTGCGTATCGTCGTGAGAAGTATGTACCTAAAGGTGGCCCAGCAGGTGGCGACGGTGGTAAAGGTGCAGATGTTGTTTTCGTTGTTGAGGAAGGCTTACGTACATTAATGGACTTCCGCTACCAACGTCATTTCAAAGCTGATCGTGGTCAGCACGGAATGAGTAAAGGTCAGCACGGTCGTAAATCTGAAGATTTAATCGTAAAGGTTCCACCAGGAACAATAGTAAAAGATGAAAAAACAGGACAAATTCTTGCCGATTTAGTAACGCATGAGCAAACAGCTGTAATCGCAAGAGGTGGTCGTGGTGGCCGTGGTAACTCACGTTTCGCAACAGCAACGAATCCAGCGCCAGAAATCGCTGAGAACGGGGAACCAGGTCAAGAACGTGATGTCATTCTAGAACTTAAAGTGCTAGCAGATGTTGGACTTGTTGGATTCCCAAGTGTAGGTAAATCTACATTATTATCTGTTGTATCATCAGCGCGTCCGAAAATTGCAGAGTATCACTTTACAACAATCGTTCCAAATCTTGGTGTTGTTGAAACGGGTGATAACCGCAGCTTCGTTATGGCTGACCTTCCTGGACTAATAGAAGGCGCACATGCCGGCGTCGGACTTGGACACCAATTCTTACGTCATATTGAGCGTACACGTGTAATCGTACACGTTATTGATATGTCTGGTTTAGAAGGCCGTGAACCATATGAAGATTACGTAACAATCAATAATGAATTAAAAGAATACAATATGCGTTTAACAGAGCGTCCACAAGTTGTTGTTGCAAACAAAATGGATATGCCAGATGCAGAAGAAAACTTACAAGCATTTAAAGAGAAAGTGGGAGACGAAGTAAAAATCTTCCCAATCTCAGCTGTAACGAAACAAGGTGTTCGTGACTTACTATTTGAAGTAGCGAACTTACTAGAAACAACACCAGAATTCCCAATGTACGATGTTGTCGAAGAGTCTGAAGCAAGTGTAATGTACAAATTTGATGCTGAAAGTCTTAAATTTGAAATTACACGTGAAAGTGACGGCACATTTGTTATTTCTGGTTATGATATTGAGAAGACATTCAAAATGACAGACTTCTCACGTGATGAATCTATACGTCGTTTCGCTCGCCAAATGCGCGGAATGGGTATTGATGAAGCGCTTCGTGCGCGTGGTGCAAAAGATGGAGATATTGTAAAAATTCTTGAATATGAATTTGAATTTATCGACTAAGACTGCCGAAATATGGCAGTCTTTTTTTTATGTAAATGTCTGATTCGTATAGGAAAAAATACCCACTAATTAAATTTTCAATTTATAATAGAACAAGGAGTGGTGTTGGAAGAATTTTTTTATGGGGAGAAAACGAACATGTATAAAATATTAATTGTAGAAGACGATGAAAAAATAGCGGGAATATTAGAAGAGCATTTAGAAAGGTATGGCTATCAATCATTTAGAGCAAGTGATTTACGGCATATAAAAGATGAGTTCGTGAAAATAAATCCTCATCTCGTATTACTAGATATTAATTTGCCATATTTTGATGGGTTTTATTGGTGTCGTCAAATTCGTACTGTATCGAATGCACCAATTATTTTTGTTTCTGCAAGAACAGGGGAAATGGATCAAGTAATGGCGATTGAAAATGGTGGAGATGATTACATTACGAAGCCATTCCATTTAGATATCGTGATGGCAAAGGTGAAAAGTGCACTTCGCCGTGGCTATGGTGAGTATGCCTCTGTTGCTGAGAGTGATTGTTTAGGTGTAAATGGACTGTTATTATTTCCATCCCAACACATTGTTGAGTGGCAGGGGCAACAAACGGAGCTGACAAAAAATGAATTTTACCTATTAGAGTGTTTAATGAAACAAGCAAATCAATATGTAACGCGCGAAGAACTGTTAGAAGCCCTGTGGGATGAAGTAGCTTTTGTTGATGATAATACATTAACTGTTAATGTAAAACGCGTAAGGAAGAAACTAGAGGAGTTAGGTATTAAAAATGCAATTGTAACGAAACGTGGATATGGTTATGCGCTTCTTACAGAGTGGGGCGAAGGGCATGAAGGTTAAAAATTACCTCATGGACCGCTTTTCTTTACTTCTTTCTTATATTGTTAGCCTTTGTTTATTTGGGCTTGTACTGCAGTTGCAAAGTCTTTTAGAAAAGCGATCGATTGATTGGAGTACGTGGTTATATGGACTTTTATTAGGGGCAGTTGTATTTGCTGTATACCTCATTTACGATTATCGAAAACGGAGTGTATTTTTAAATAGGATTGAAAAGTATGTTACTGGCGGAAATACATTACACGATTCTTTACTTATTGATACTTCTTATACGTCAGAGCAAGAGATGGTCGTTGAATCGTTTACGCTATTAAGACAGCAATATATGAATGAAATTCATAAACAACATGCGAAAGAACAGCAGCAAATGATATTTATGAACCAGTGGATTCATCAAATGAAAACACCAGTATCGGTTATAGAATTACTATTACAGAAGTTTGGTAAAGAGCATCGTGAAGCAAGAGCAACAGTTGAAAGTATTCGTGAAGAAAATAACCGTATACTAAATGGTTTAGATTTAGCGTTACATATGGCAAGGTTAGAACAGTTTGCAAAAGATTATAAAGTAGAAGTAGTAAATGTAGTAGATATTATTCGAGGCATTATTAATGAAAATAGAAAGTCGTTCATTCAATCGTCTGTATTTCCGAAAGTAATGTTTGATGAAGATACTTGTATGGTTGCATCTGATAGAAAATGGCTGAGTATTGCTATAGGGCAAATTGTTGTAAATGCAATTAAGTATACGAAAATTTCAGAAGTAGAGAAAAAGGAAATTCAATTTCAAATTGAAGAGAAAGATCAAAAGGTGTTATTACATATTAAGGACAATGGAATTGGTATTCCAGAGCAAGATGTAAAGCGAGTATTTGATCCGTTCTTTACAGGAATAAATGGCCGTAAAACGAGAGAAGCGACTGGAATGGGTTTATATATTACGAAGGAAATTTGCGATAATTTACATCACGGTATTTATGTGCAATCGGCTGAAGGAGACGGGACAAGATTCACGTTCCAATTTGCAAAAGATGAAGAATATCATACATTAATGAGAAAAATGACAAAACTGTAAGATAACAAAACGTTTTGTAAGGGAAATCACTCGTTTCTATTTCTTATTTTTCTTATAGTAAATGTAAGAAGAAAACACATAGGGGGATTAGAAATGAGTGTTCTTGAAGTAAAAGGATTAACAAAGGTGTATCAATCAAAAGGTTCAGTAGCGACGACTGCTTTAAATGATATAAATTTTAGAATAGAAGAAGGCGAATTTGTAGGGATTATGGGTCCTTCAGGAAGCGGGAAAACAACGCTTTTAAATTTATTAGCAACAATTGATAAGCAAACTTCAGGGCATGTGCTTGTAAATGGAGAAGAAATTAATCAAATGCGTGCTGCAAAATTAGCGGAGTTTCGCCGTACACATTTAGGATTCATTTTCCAAGATTTTAACTTACTTGATACGTTATCGATTAAAGAAAATATTATTTTACCACTTGTCATGGCGAAGAAATCTGTAAATGAAATCGATGCAAAGGTGCTTGAGATTGCAAAGTTTTTAAATATCGAAGAAATTTTAAATAAAAAAGTATATGAAGTATCAGGCGGACAACAACAACGTGCAGCAGCAGCGAGAGCAATTATTCATGAGCCAACTTTAATTTTAGCGGATGAGCCAACTGGAAATTTAGATTCGAAGTCAGCAAAATCATTAATGAGCGCGTTGCAAGACTTACATGAACAAAAGAAAGTAACAATTGCAATGGTAACGCATGATCCGGTAGCGGCGAGTTATTGCGAACGTATTTTATTCATTCGCGACGGAGAAATTTTCTCAGAAATACATAAAGGAAGAACGAAACAAGCCTTTTTCCAAGAAATTCTGGACGTACTTGCGATGCTAGGAGGAGAATATCATGAACTTTCGCCAGCTCGCGCTTAATAACGTAAAAGGAAATTGGCGTAATTATAAAGCGTTTCTTATAAGTAGTTGTCTATCGATAGTCGTATTTTTCATGTATGCTTCCTTTATTTATCATCCAGATGTCGTAAGCGGTAATATTAGTATGAGGGATATGATTTCAAAAGGGTTAGAATCGATGAATTATATTGTAGTCATTTTCTCAGCACTCTTTATTTTATATGCAAATTCAACATTTTTACGAGCAAGGAAAAAAGAATTTGGTTTATTAACATTAATAGGTGGAACAAAATCTCAACTTGGCCGAATGATTATATTAGAACAGCTTATGTTAGGTAGTATTGCAATTGTAGTAGGTATTGGACTTGGTATGCTTTGTTCAAAGTTATTTTTTCAAGCATTAAGCGTAATATTGAAAATAGATAAAACACTTCCACTCGTATGGAATAGTAAAGCAGTTTTGATTACAGCAGGTGTATACTTTATTCTATTTTTAATCCTATCATTGTTTAGCGTTTGGACAGTAGGACGCTTGCAAATTATTGATTTATTAAGAGAAGCAAGAAAACAAAAAATAGAACCTTTTGCATTTACATGGTTATGTGTAGCGGGTATAGGATGTATTATTGTTGCATATGTACTGAGCTTCCAAGTGACATTTATGAATTTTATCATGCTGTTTTTACCGATTGTAGGGCTGACGATAGGCGGAACTTATTTGCTGTTTACACAAGGTAGTACAGTCGTGTTAAAGGCGTTACAAAAACGAAAAAAATCTTTTTATACATATCCAAATATGTTCGTACTTAGCAATCTTATTTATAAAATGAAAGATAATGCTCGTTTTCTATTTGTAATTTCTATCATTACGGCCGTTGTATCTTCAGCAGTTGGTACACTGTACGTATTTTTTGAGGATATGAGTTATAAGGCAGTGACTAGTACCCCGCATGCTATTTCGTATGAGGAAAAGGGAATAAATACGCATAATGTCATAAAAGATGGGAAAACAAAAGAATTAATAAAAAAACATGGATTTGAAGATGCGCGAGAAGTAATGTATGTAAAACTTCCTGGAACTCAAAAAATCACGATGTTTAACAGTGAACATGAAGTACCGATGGCGATTGTTTCAGAAAAAGAATATAACGCTGAAGTACGTAAACAAAAGAGAGAGCAAGTTAGAGAAGTTCATAATGCACCAGGTAGTGCAACGATGGTCATAATGGATATGGCGAAAGATATGATGAAGGTAGACCTTACGAAACCATATGAATTTAAAATGAATGGGCAAATGCAGTCTGTTCAATTAAATGAACCAACTCCATTTTCTGTTTTTAATGATAGTGAATATCTCATTGTGAATGATCAAGATTTTGAGAAATACGCAAAGCTCGTACCAGATGAAGAAAAGACGAAATATTACGGTTATTATATAGAAGATTGGAAAAGTACCGAAGATCTTGTGTTAGATTTGAAAAAGGAAATTGCACCAGATAAGCAAGCGGAATTAAACAACTCGGTGCTCGCTTATAAAAATATAAGGGAATCAGGAGCAATTACGATGTTCATCGGTTTCTTTGTAGCGGTACTGTTCTTCTTCTTCGCTTGTAGTATGACATACTTTAAGTGGTTTAACGATAAAGAGCAAGATCGTATTCAATTTAAATCGTTAAAGAGAATCGGTATGACAGATAAAGAAATTCGAAAAATTGCAATTCGACAAATGGGTGTTATCTTCTTTATCCCAATTGTAATCGGTGCAATTCATAGTGGATTTGCTCTTCATACGTTAGGAAAAATGCTTTATCTCGATTTATGGAAATCAGGTGCGATTGTAATTGGAGCATACATTGTAGCTTCTGCGATTTACTTTATGATCGCGCAAAGAGGATATTTGAAACACGTAAAAAGCTAGGGAAACCTCTAGCTTTTTACGCATGTAGTAAGTTATAGGAGGACGATAGATGAACATTCGGCAATTAGCTTTGCAAAATATAAAAGGAAATTGGCGTAATTATAAAGTGTTTTTCTTAAGTAGTTGTTTTGCGATATTTGCTTCTTATGCATATATGTCTGTCATTGTGCATCCGTATATGCAGGAGACGCTGTGGTATCAAAACGTACGCTGGGGACTTATCATATGTAATGTTATAATCATTTCTTTTTTCGTCATATTTATTTTGTATTCTACTTCTATTTTCATAGAGGCACGTAAGAAAGAATTAGGATTATATATGTTAATGGGAGCAACGAAATCTAACGTAATAGGAATGATTATGACTGAGCAAATGTTGATCGGGGTATTTGCTAATATTTTCGGTATTGGGCTTGGTATGATCTTTTTAAAGCTCTTCTTCATGGTGTTTAGTATGTTGCTGGGGCTTCCGAAAGAACTCCCTGTCACATTTGACGTGGGAGCAATTGGGGTAACGTTCATTACATATATGGTTGTTTTTATTTTGTTATCTTTTATAAGTGCTTTACGTATATGGAATATAAAAATCATTCGGTTATTGAAAGAATTTCGAACTGATAAAAAAGAGAAGAAAACATCAATGTGGCTTTGTATATGTGGCTTTATTTGTTTAGGGACAGGATACGCGTTAGCGCTACAAGTGACGATGGAAACGATAGGATTATATTTTTTCCCTGTGTCTATACTTGTCTTTTTCGGAACGTACTTTTCTTTTACACACGGTACAATCCAATTGTTAGAAATGATAAAACGAAATAAAAAGATTATGTATACATACCCGTATTTATTTATAGTGAATCAATTGTCACATCGAATGAAGGAAAATGGTCGCTTTTTCTTTATGCTTTCTATGGCAACGACATTTGTAGTTACGGCAACAGGTACGGTGTTCTTATATTTTTCTAGCATGCAAGATATGTGGCGTGATGGGGGGGCACACTCATTTTCATACATAGAAAAAGGTATTTCTACCCATGAAGTCTTTGAGGAAGGTGCGGTTGAAAAGTTACTACATCAGTATGGGTATGATGATTTTCAATCTATGAGTTTTGTTGGAGTGTATGCATCTTTTCAGTCCAACAAGGGGGAAACAGAAGTAGCGCCGCTCATTAAAGAAAGTGAATACAATCAGGAGGCAAGAAAACAAAAAAAGAAAACGTATCATCCTAAAAAAGGAACTGTTACACTTGTTTATTATAATAAATACAATAATTCGAATGTATATAATCAAAAAGAGATTCAATTGCAAGTAATGAACCAACCATATCAATTCGTATTTAACGGTCAGAAAGAAGGGGTTCAATTTAACTATCACCTTTCGTACATTAATGGTCTGTTCTTCGTCATGAATGATGAAGATTTTGACAGTATAGCAAATAAGGTTCCGGATTCTGAAAAAATGATATATAGAGGATACACATTACCAAATATCGAAAATACGAAAAAATTAAATGAAGATTTACGGAAACATATGAAACAAGATGATAATAACGCATTTCGAAGTAATATGGAGTTATATGTGAATATGAAAGAGTTCGGCAATATTACTCTATTTATAGGCTCATTCATTAGTATATTATTTTTCCTTACATCATGTAGTATCGTATATTTTAAATGGTTTCATAATATTGCATCGGATAGAAAGCAGTACGGGGCACTTTCTAAACTGGGAATGACGAAGGAAGAAGTATGGAAGATTTCTCGCTGGCAATTGTGTATGCTATTTTTTGCGCCAATTATAGTAGGGAGTATGCATAGTGCAGTTGCGTTATATACGTTTCATAATACGCTCTTTATGGATGGTTCATTACGAAAAGTAGGCTTGTTTATTCTATTTTATATCGCTGCATGCATCATGTATTTCTTTTTCGCTCAAAGAGAATATAGGAAACATTTAGACTAGCGAATGCTAGTCTTTTTTTAATATTCGAAATTTACATAGAAGAATATAAAAAAGTATGGTATAACAGTAAGAAAACGAAAAAGAGGGGAAAAGACGATGATTCGAGTAGGATATTTAGGACCGGAAGCAACATTTACAAATATGGCGGTGAGTCGTTTTTTTCCAGAAGCAGAGCATGTACCGTATCGAACGATTCCAGATTGTATGGATGCAGCTGCAAATGGAAATGTAGATTATGCAGTGGTACCACTAGAAAACGCCATAGAAGGTTCAGTGAATATAACAGTTGATTACCTTGTACATGAGCAACCACTTTCTATTGTAGGAGAAATTACAGTACCTATTCAGCAACATTTACTTGTACATCCGCAGTATGCAGAAGTGTGGGAAGAAGTATATGCAGTGCATTCTCATCCGCACGCTATTGCGCAATGTCATAAGTTTTTAAATGAAGAATTAAAAGGGGTCACTGTCCGAGATATGACATCAACAAGTGCTGCTGCGCAATATGTGAAAGAACATCCTGAAGAAAAAATCGCCGCTATTGCAAATGAAGCAGCTGCAGAAAAATACGGATTAACGATTGTAAGACGTAGCATTCATACACATAAAAATAATCATACACGCTTCCTCGTGCTCCATAAGAGAAAGAAAGCAATACTCCCAAATAACGGAGAAAACCGCGGAGAGAAAACGACGCTTATGATAACGTTACCTGCTGATTATGCAGGGGCACTATACCAAGTGTTATCAGCTTTCGCATGGAGAAAATTAAATCTATCAAAAATCGAATCGCGCCCGATGAAAACAGGTCTTGGAAATTACTTTTTCTTAATCGATGTCGATAAAGCATACGATGATGTATTATTGCCAGGTGTAACGATGGAACTTGAAGCACTCGGTTTTTCTGTTACTGTGCTGGGGAGTTATTCTTCTTATTGGTTGTAAGGAGAGTGTTTGTAGTTAAGTCGGTAGTATACCGTCTGATAGATAAATAAAATCCCACCTATAAATGGTGGGATTCTTTATTTTAACTTCACAAGGCGATCTTCTAACTGATCACGCCAAATATCAGCTAGTTCTGGAACAGCAAGAATCTTTTCAATACCGTCTTTATCTTTTCTATTATGAAAATAAATTTCGTTAGAGAATAAAACAGATACATTGTTTGATGGACGCTTTAGTAATGTGATTTTTGAATCTTTACGTACAGTACCTTCTTGAAGAACACGGCATAAGTAGCCAGTAAATCCAGTTGCTACAATGCGCGGCAAAATGCCAGGGATGCCAAGACGTTTTGAAATTGTGCTACAAGGTACGCGGGCTTGCGTCACTTGAATGATTGCTTCACCTAGTTGATATGTATCTCCGATGCATACATCACGCTCTAACATATTTGTTACGGTAATGTTTTCACCAAATGTGGAAGCTGGAAGCGTTGTTTGAAATTCCTCTTCCCATAGTGCGTAATGCTCATGTGGGTATACACAAACAGCGCGATCAGGCCCACCGTGATGTTTTAAATCTGCCACGTCATCACCAAGGAAGCCATCTTTTGAGAGAAAAGCTTCTTCTGTAGAATCTTTACATATACCTGTTATCATTTCTTTATCTTCGCCATATTTCATTTGTTTCGGTTTGCCAATGCTAAAGTGAACGAGTTCAATTCCCATATTTGATCTCCTTTACGATTGATTACAATATTATAGCACTAAAAAAGCACAGAGAATGATAAAAACTCTGTGCTTTACATGAATTAATAAACGAGAAATCCTGCCTTATCTAAAGCCTCACAAGCAGCGTCTAACTTTTCTTTAGAATCTGCCTCAATTGTATGTAAGTGAATACCATCTGTTAGTTGCGAGAGGTAGGAAGCGTTTGTGTTTTCGATTTTTTGTAAATATTGCTCTACATCAAAGCGATTACTTACCATGATGGATGCTGTTAAGTCACCGTATACAGGATGCTCAACTTTTACATCTTTAATCGTAACGCCGTGGTCAACAAGCATTGTAAGTTCCTGACGTACTTCCGCTGGTTTATGTTGGCAGACAATTACGCGTTCGAAAGCTTGTTGTTTCTCTTGTGGTTTTAAATATAAATATCCTTGAGCAGTTGCAATAATCGGTTCATTTCGTGCTTTAAGTAAGGAAATATCTTGCACGATCACTTGTCGACTTACGTTTGTCTTTTTCGATAGTTCATTCCCAGATAACGGTTCATTTGCAGCAAGAAGCCACTGAAGGATAAGCTGTCGTCTTTCTTCGCCTAAAATCTTTTTTTGTTCATTTTGTTTCATTATGATTTAACACCTCTATAAAATTGATTTCCAATTGTGTGTAGTGCATGAATAGTAGTATCAATTTGATCTTTCGTTGTTTGTTGCCCGAAAGAGAAGCGGACATATTGTTTCGCCTCTTCATACGTTTTTCCAATTGCAAGCATTGTTTTCGAAGGTTCTTGTTTACCGACTTGGCAAGCACTTCCGGTGGAAATGGCAATACCATGGCGATTACATTCTAGCATTGTATATTGACCTTCTATTTCTTTTATTGTAACCCCAATAATATGTGGTAAACAAGAAGTAGAATGACCTTCTACTTGAATTTCTAGAGGAAGTGTTTGTAATTGCTCTAAAAAGTAGGATCGTAACTCTTTAAAACGTAAGCTTTCTTCCAGTTGATTTTTTAATATATTCTCAGCGGCTGTTAAAAAAGATGCGATGCCAGGAACGTTTACTGTACCTGGGCGAAACCCTTTTTCATGAGAAGTTCCCGGAAATATTTGTGCCCAGCGAACTTGCGGATTTATATAGCAAGCACCAACACCCTTTGGTCCGTATATTTTATGTGCTGAAACAGAAAGACTATCAATTCCCATCTCAAAAACATTGATAGGAAGTTTACCAAATGTTTGCACACAATCTGAATGAAATAAAACGTTATATTTTTTTAAAAGTGCCCCGATTTCTGCGATGTTTTGAACGGTTCCAATTTCAGAGTTTCCGTGCTGTATGCTTGCTAGAACGGTATTTTCTGTAATAGCTGTTTCTAAATCATCTAAATGAATGAGCCCGCCTTCATCAACAGGAATTTCAGTAATTGTATAGCCTTCTGATTGTAAGAATTGAAAATAACTTCGAATGGATGCATGCTCCATAGGTGTTGTAATAATATGTTTCTCGCTTCTAGCCTTTAAAAGGGATTGAATCGCAAGGTAGTTGGATTCCGAACCACCGCTCGTGAAGAATACCCCTTGTTCCTTTCCACCAATCATGTCAGCAAATGTTTTTCTGCAAACTTGTAGTAAAGAAGAAGCTGTTCCTCCAATATCATGTAAACTTTGTTCATTTCCGAAGTATTGCGATGCTGCTTTCATATATGTTTGTAACGCCTTTTCACTCATAGGTGTAGTAGCTGCATAGTCAAGATATATCATCATGTAAGTTCCTCTCCTTAGTAAGAGTTACATTTCTTGTATTTTTTAAATGGTAGTGAAAATAAGAATTATAAAAAAACTCTTGTCATTATTTTAAAACTATGTAAATATAGGTGTCAAGACAGTTGAAAAGTGTAAAGTAGGAGGCAACAATTATGCCAAGTGCAGATGTCTTAATTATTGGAAGTGGCGTTGCGGCACTTCGTGTTGCGAAAGAGATTTGTCACGAAAAGAATGTGATTATTATCACAAAGGAAACGAATCGTAATAATAATACATATTTAGCGCAAGGTGGAATTGCAGCAGCGGTTGCTACATATGACAATCCAAATGATCATTTTGAAGATACGTTAGTAGCAGGATGTCATTATAACAATGAAGATGTGGTCCGTTATCTAGTCGAGGAAGGGCCGAAAGAAATGAATCATCTCATTGAAAGTGGAATGGAATTTGATGGAGATGAAACCGGTCCTCATCTTGGAAAAGAAGGCGCACATCGAAAGCGCCGTATTTTACATGCAGGTGGCGATGCAACAGGAAAGAATTTATTAGAGCATTTCATTCAAGAAGTAGCTCCGCACGTTACGGTAGTGGAACAGGAAATGGTGCTCGATTTTATTATAGAAAATGATAAATGTGTTGGAGTTTTAACAAGAACTAGTGAAGGGAAGTTGAAGCGTTACGTTGCAGATTATACGGTGTTAGCAACAGGTGGGATTGGCGGTTTATACGCCTTTACTTCTAACGATAAGACAATTACGGGTGATGGACTTGCGATGGTATACCGCGCAGGCGGGGAGCTCGTAGATTTAGAGTTTGTACAATTTCACCCAACAATGTTATATGCAAACGGTAGCTGCTGCGGCCTCGTCTCTGAAGCTGTCCGTGGTGAAGGAGCTGTCCTTATAAATGGAAAAGGTCAGCGTTTTATGATGGATATACACCCTGATCACGATCTCGCGCCGCGCGATGTAGTAGCAAGAGCGATTCATGAGCAGCTTTTGGCGGGTGAAAAAGTGTATGTAAATATCGAGTCTATCCAAAATTTCGAAGAACGTTTTCCGACTGTAGCATCATTGTGTAAAAAGAATGGTGTCGATATAAATGAAAAACGCATTCCGGTCGTACCCGGTGCTCATTTTCATATGGGTGGCGTGAAAACGAACTGTGATGGAGAGACGTCCATTCCAAATTTATATGCGGTCGGTGAAGTAGCTTGTAATGGCGTTCACGGTGCAAATAGGTTAGCAAGTAATTCATTATTAGAAGGTCTTGTGTTTGGAAAAAGAATAGGACAACATATTTTAACGAAAGCGGCAAAAGACAGATTGAACATCCTAGCTGAGAAGGAAAAGAAGTTTATCGTTTTGAATCATTTGCCGGCGAAGGAAGAAATACAAGAATGCATGATGAAATATGTTGGGATTGTGCGAACAGAGCAAAGTTTATCTTCTGCAAAGAGATGGCTTAGTAAGTACGGTGTTCGAAATATGATCTTACAACATGAGGCTCTTACAAATGAAGAGATAACGCTCATTAATATGTTAACAGTCTGTGAGCTTATAGTCGTATCAGCTTTGCAAAGAGAAGAAAGCATTGGTGGTCATTATCGAAGTGATTATCCGGATAGAAATAGAGTAAAAAAAGAGATTGTTCGAGTGAAAAGAAAACTACAACTTGTGTGATGAAGGGAAGAGGGGCTTTATGAACACGATAAAAGTGAAAGAAGCATTAAATCGATTTTTTCTAGAAGATATAGGAGAACGAGATGTAACATCTCAGCTTATTTTTCCAGACAATTTACTTTCAAAAGGAACGTTTCTTGCGAAGGATACAGGGGTCTTTGCGGGGCGTTTAGTAATTGAAGAAGGATTTAAATTAATTGATGAAAGAATTGAAGTGGAGCTTCATAAAAAAGATGGGGATCTTGTAGAAAAGGGCGAAATAATAGCAACTGCGCAAGGACCAATTGCTTCGTTATTAACGGCAGAGCGCGTTATATTAAACGTTATCCAGCGTATGAGCGGGATAGCTACGATGACACATAAAGCTGTGCTTGCTTTAGATAGCGGCCATACACGTATTTGTGATACGCGAAAAACGATGCCAGGGCTACGTATGTTTGATAAGTATGCAGTCGTGTGCGGAGGCGGATTTAATCACCGTTTCGGTTTATATGACGGTATCATGATTAAAGACAATCATATTGCTTTTGCTGGTTCTATTACGAAAGCTGTTACATCGGTGAAAGAAAAATTAGGACATATGGTGAAAGTAGAAGTGGAAACAGAGACAGAGGAACAAGTGAGAGAAGCTGTAGCTGCTGGTGCGGATATCATTATGTTTGATAATCGTACGCCAGATGAGATTCGGGAGTTTTCAAAGATTGTACCAAGTGCCATCGTTACGGAAGCATCAGGAGGCATTATAATTGAAGATTTATCGGAATATGGAAAAACAGGTGTCGATTATATTTCACTTGGAGCGTTAACACATTCAGTGAAAGCACTTGATATTAGTTTCAATATTGAGGCGTAAGGAAAGTGGTTTAGAGGGGGAGAAAGGGATATGAGTATTTTAGAAAAAGTACAACCGATTGAAACGATGTTACCAGAGCGTTATTACACGATGTCAACAGAAGATATGGAAAAGCGTGTTCGTGAAATTAAAGAAAAAATGGGGAAAACACTATTTATTCCAGGACATCATTACCAAAAAGATGAAGTGGTACAATTTTCTGATGCAGCAGGAGATTCACTTCAGCTTGCGCAAGTTGCAGCGAGCAATAAAGAAGCAAAATATATTGTATTTTGCGGCGTACACTTTATGGCAGAAACAGCAGATATGTTAACGACAGACGATCAAATCGTTATTTTGCCAGATATGCGTGCAGGCTGTTCGATGGCAGATATGGCAGACATCGAACAAACAGAAAGAGCGTGGAAAGGGCTCACGAAGTTATTTGGAGATACGATGATTCCGTTAACGTATGTTAACTCTACAGCTGCAATTAAAGCATTTTGCGGTCGTAATGGCGGAGCGACAGTAACTTCTTCTAATGCAAAACAAATGGTATCTTGGGCGTTTACACAAAAAGAGCGTCTTGTCTTTTTACCAGATCAACATTTAGGAAGAAATACAGCGTACGATTTAGGTATCCCGTTAGATAAAATGGCAGTATGGGACCCGCATACAGATTCATTAGAGTACGATGGAGATATAGAAGAAATTCAAGTGATTTTATGGAAAGGGCATTGTTCGGTTCATCAAAACTTTACGGTGAAAAACATTGAGAATGTACGGAAGAATCATCCGGATATGAATATTATTGTACATCCAGAATGCTGTTATGAGGTTGTTGATGCTTCGGATTACGCAGGATCAACGAAATATATTATTGATATGATTGAAGCAGCGCCACCTGGAAGTAAATGGGCAATTGGTACAGAGATGAATTTAGTGAACCGAATTATTCAGCAACATCCAGATAAAGAAATTGTTTCACTTAATCCATTTATGTGTCCGTGTTTAACGATGAACCGAATTGATCTGCCGCACTTATTATGGGTGCTTGAAACGGTAGAAAGAGGAGAAGAAATTAACGTTATTAGCGTAGATAAACAAGTGACCGAAGAAGCGGTTCTTGCATTAAATCGTATGTTAGAGCGTGTATAAAGCAGCGGGATTTCCGTTGCTTTTTTTCGTACATATAATCATAACGAGAATGAAATGGGCATACATTGTTGTGAAGAAATCATTGCGATTTTCTTATGCTTATTCCACTTCTAATGATATTGAAAATCGAAGAAGTGATACAAGTGAAAAGAAGTTAACGTTATTTAGAAAGGGTTACTTCATGAGATTTGTTACTTATAGATAAGTTATACAGGAGGGGGAAAATTTGAAAATTCATATCGTGCAAAAAGGGGATACCCTTTGGAAAATTGCGAAAAAGTACGGAGTGGATTTTGATACGTTGAAAAATACAAATACACAACTTAGTAATCCAGATTTAATCATGCCAGGTATGAAAATTAAAGTACCATCAAACAGCGTTCATGTAAAACAACATGCTGGGGCAGGTTCAGCGCCTCCGAAGCAATACGTAAAAGAAGTGCAACAAAAAGAGTTTGCATCAACGCCAACTCCGCTTGGAATAGAAGATGAGGAAGAAGTTACGTATCAATCAGCGCCAATTACACAGCAACCTGCTATGCAACAAACACAAAAAGAAATGCAAGTAAAACCGCAAAAAGA